>WLME01000059.1 GCA_009700365.1 Actinomycetota bacterium
GCACTCAGTGCAGCACCGGGTGCGCATGGTCTTTCGCTGCTTCCTTACTTTGAAGGTGAAAGAACGCCTAACCGCCCTGATGCAACTGGCGTATTTGCCGGTATGAATCTCACCAATTCAAATCCCGCTGATATCGCACGAGCGATGATTGAAGGAATGTTATGTGGACTAGTTGATGCAGTCGATGCGCTCGAACAATTAGGAGTTTCAATAAATCGCGTCTTGCTCATTGGTGGCGCCGCCAAGAATCCTGCTATCGCATCCATTGCTTCATCACTCTTTGGCCGTGAAGTCTTAGTGCCACAACCAGGAGAATATGTCGCAGACGGCGCTGCTCGACAAGCTGCGTGGGCGTTAATGGGTGGAGCGAGTGCGCCACAATGGAATCTTGGTGATGTTGCTTCGATTCAATCACAATCGACCCCTGACGTTGTAGCCACATACAGAACTCTGCGAGATAGAACCCTCCATTGGTAAAAGTTGTACTGCTTTTGAATGACCAGCTCAATCGCAATTACGGAGCACTGAAGACGGCTAAACCATCTACTCATCACATCCTCTTCATTGAGAGTGAGCGGATGCTCACCACGCGAACCTGGCACATTCAGCGACTCTTCTTTCTGATGTCTGCACGCGATCATTTCCTGCAGGATCTTCGCGATGAAGGCTTTTCCGTTACTTTCATTCGAAGTGCAAATACTGAAGTAGGTATTCAAGAATTTAGGAATTCATTTCCAGAAATTGAAATTGAAGTTGCCGAACCCTCTTCACATCAACAGTATGAACAATTGAAGAGTGCTGGATTAACTTTTATACCGAATGATTTCTTCCTGACTCCCCGCCCTCTCTTCGCACAGTGGGCCGGTACACAAAAGAACCTCGTTATGGAGAACTTTTATAGGGCGCAGAGAGTTCGACTAGATATTTTGATGGAAGGTAACCCCCCTGTGGGTGGACGCTGGAATTTTGATGCCGATAACCGTCTCCCACCGCCAAAAGGTGATCATCAGTGGCCCGCCTACCTCGAGCATTCGCGTGATCAGATTGATTCTGAAGTACTAGACGATATCAAGAAGAGAAATCTTCCTACCTTTGGTTCAGAACCCGATACAACTTGGGGTACTACTCGCGCTGCTGCCCTAGAACAAATGGATCACTTCTTCGAAAATTCTTTTGCAGAATTTGGTGCCTACGAGGATGCAATGACTACTCACACGTGGGCAGTCAATCATTCGCTCTTGAGCCCTTACCTCAACATTGGTTTGTTGCACGCCGATGAAGTAATTGATGCAGCTCTGGCTCGTTATGACAGAGGCGATATTCCTATTGCCAGTGCTGAGGGATTTATTAGACAAATTATTGGCTGGCGCGAGTACATCAATGGTCTCTATTGGCATTTCGGGGATCACTATCGAAGCGAGAACTCGCTTAACGCTACTCGCCCACTGCTCCCGCTTTTTGAGGATTCTACAAAAACCCAGATGCACTGTGTCTCAACTCAAGTCAAAGATATCGAAGCGCGCGCATGGGTCCATCACATTCCACGCCTAATGGTGCTTAGCAATCTAGCTCTAATCACTGGAACATCTCCTCAAGAATTTCTCGATTGGATGCGCAGAGCATTTATTGATTCTGCAGATTGGGTCATGGTCCCGAATGTGATCGGCATGAGTCTTCACGCAGATGGAGGACAGCTTGCAACAAAACCTTATGCGTCGGGCGGTTCTTACATTTCGAAGATGGGAAATTTCTGCAAAGGATGCGCATTTGATCCAAAGAAGCGAATCGGGGCAGATGCATGTCCATTCACTACTTTGTACTGGGATTTTCTCGACCGAAACAAGGAGCGTTTTTCCAAAAATCACAGAATGGGTCAACAACTTGCTGGATTACAACGGCTGAGTGATTTACCTGAATTACGTGAACGCGCGAAAGAAGTTTTGGACCTTCTCTCTCGCGGTGAACTCTGATTCAATATCGCCATGCCTTTAGCGCCAGAAATCAAAGCTTTCCTCGAGGCGGGTGCTGCTGCGGGACTTCCGCAAGTATGGGAAGCGCCACTCGATGTGATTCGCAGAAATACTCAATCACGTGTTGCGCTTGCCGGACCTGTTGAGCCAATCTTTCAAGTCATAAATCGCTTCATTCCTGGGCCAACAGCTGATCTTCCTATTCGGATCTATCGCCCAACAGATTCTGAGAGCGCTCAAGCAATTGTTTTCTTTCACGGCGGCGGTTGGGTTCTAAATTTTCTAGATATTTATGATGCAGCACTTTCTCGTTTAGCTAATCAAAGCGGTGCGACCATCATTAGCGTCAACTACCAGAAAGCACCTGAGCACCCATTCCCGACGCCATTCGATGATTGTTACGCAACCTTGCTCTGGGTTATAGCTAATGCTGCAGGACTGAAAATTGACGCGAATAACCTTGGAGTGGCAGGCGATAGCGCTGGCGCAAATCTTGCTTCAGCGGTTGCACTTAAAGCGCGTGATCACAATGTAAATCTCGCCTTTCAAATCCTTATCTATCCTTGCAATAACCGAGATTTTGAAACAGCTTCGTATCGAGATCATGCAACTGGATACGGACTTTCGACACAAGGAATGAAATGGTTTTGGGAAAAGTATCTACAAGACGACCAATACGATTCAAATCCTTACGCAGTGCCAGCTAGGGCTCAGAGTTTTAAGGGCCTTGCGCCAGCAATCATTATTACCGCCCAATACGACCCACTACTCAGCGATGGCGAAGAGTATGCCGAGCTGCTTCGTAACGATGGCGTGAATGTTTCTTATCAAAGTTATGAAGGAATGATTCACGGATTCTTCGCAAACCTTGCGGTGACTCCCACATCACGTCAGGCTATTGATCAGGTAGCAGAAACGTTAAAAGGTATTAAGCGGTAACAATCATTCCCTTGCCGACTACAACGATTCCGCTTTCGGTCACAGTAAATCGTCCTCTGTCGCGCTCAAGATCAACACCAATCTGAGCGCCAGGTTCAACGATTACACCCTTATCAATAATCGCTTTTCGCACGACAGCGCGGTCGCCAATCTTTACTCCTGGCATTAACACTGCTCCATCGACAAATGCGCCGGAACCAACATGTACATCGTAAGAAGTGACAGTGTGATTTACATGTCCACCTGCAATGATTGAGCCTGCTCCCACGATTGAATCTTGTGCTATTCCATTGGCGCTGAACTTAGCTGGAGGCAGAGAAGGTGGATTGGTCAGTAGCGGCCATTCGCGGTTGTAAAGATTGAAAATTGGATGGATAGAAACCAAATCCATATGTGCGTCGTAGTAGGCGTCAATAGAACCCACATCACGCCAATAACCCTTATCGCGCTCGGTTGCCCCGGGAACAATATTATTTTCAAAGTCATAAACCTTTGCGACCCCAGCTTTAGTGAGCATTGGAATGATGTTTGCACCAAGATCGTGACGTGATTCAAGATCCTCAGAGTCAAGTATCAAAGCTTCTTCCATGACATCTCGCTTGAAGATGTAATTTCCCATAGAGACGAGAGAAAGATCTGGGTGCCCTGGCATCGCTGGAGGATTGGAAGGCTTTTCATGGAATGCCTTTATTGTGATTCCATCCTCTGCCAACTCGATAACTCCAAACTCATGGGCTTCAGAGCGAGGCATACGAATAGCAGCGATGGTGATTCCTGCACCAGTTTCTAGGTGCTGTTCAAACATCTGGCTCGGATCCATGCGATACACGTGATCTGCACCAAAAACCAACACATGCTTTGGATTTTCATCCTGGATCAAATTGAAATTTTGCAAGATTGCATCAGCAGAACCGGTATACCAACGAGGCCCAAGTCGCTGTTGCGCCGGGACCGGAGTGATGTAATTTGAAAGTAGGGTCGACATGCGCCATGTTGTTGTGATGTGGCGATCGAGTGAATGAGATTTATATTGAGTTAATACTGCAATTTTGCGCATCTCGGCATTAACGAGATTGGATAGAACGAAGTCAATCAATCGATAAGAGCCACCAAATGGAACTGCCGGTTTAGCTCGATCGGCGGTAAGAGGCATAAGGCGCTTACCTTCACCGCCCGCAAGAACGATTCCTAGTGGGACTTCGTAGCGAGGCATGGGTCAAGGTTATCGAAGAATTTTCAATCTATCTAGAGTGACCGATAGTCTTGCCAAGTGAGCGCAACTCGAATTGGAATCGTGACAAAGGAGTGGCCACCGGCTGTTTATGGTGGAGCTGGAGTGCATGTTGTTCAGTTAACGCAAGCACTTCGCAAAGTCGCTGGGATTGAAGTTGATGTCCATTGTTTTGGTGGCGCTCGTTCAGATGGTGCATTTGGATATGAGACTCCTGCAGACTTTTCTAGTGCAAATCCAGCACTTCAAGCTCTAGCGACCGACCTTGCAATTGCGCAAAATCTTGGAAACGTTGATGTCATTCATAGCCACACTTGGTATGCGAATATGGCCGGTCATACCGCATCTCTTCTCTATGGAACTCCCCATATCGTGAGCGCACATTCTCTAGAACCGCTTCGCCCATGGAAAGCAGAGCAGCTTGGCGGCGGATACCAAATTTCTTCGTGGGCTGAAAAAATCGCATACGAGGCAGCCGATGCAATCATCGCTGTCAGCGATGGAATGCGTGGGGATGTATTGAAGGCCTATCCCAATGTAGATCCTGCGAAAGTGATCACAATTCGCAATGGCGTAGACACCGATAAGTTTGCTCCGAACAATGATGATTCGATACTCAATGAATGTGGAATTTCGGGTCGATATGCAATGTTTGTCGGGCGCATTACCCGTCAAAAGGGGTTGGCGCATTTACTAAGAGCTTGGAAGAACGTTCCAGCAGAATACGGTTTGGTATTAGCTGCAGGCAGTCCTGATGAGGAGACTGTTGGAAATGAAGTTGCAGCTCTGATTGCTGAACTTCAAAAGACTCGAAGGAATGTCTGGTGGATTAAAGAGATGCTTCCACATGACTCATTGACAGCGGCGCTGACTCACGCTGATCTATTCCTCTGTCCATCAATTTACGAACCTCTTGGAATCGTAAATCTTGAGGCGATGGCATGTGAAACTGCTGTTCTTGCATCGCGCGTAGGTGGAATACCTGAAGTTGTTACAGATAAGGTGACTGGCGAACTCGTTGAATACAGTGAAGACCATGCACGATTTGAAACTGACCTCTCGTCCGCAATCACTTCATTGATGTCACAGCCAGAGCTTCTAGAAAAATATGGCAAGGCTGGTAGGGCGCGCGCGCAGTCGGAATTCGGCTGGGATACCGTTGCTGCACAAACTATTGAACTCTACAAAAAAGTTATCCGATAGATGTCGCGTCGCGGGTGGATTCTCTTTCTCCTTGTTGGTTTTTTATGGGGTATCCCCTACCTCTTTATAAAGGTGGCAGTAGATCCCGATAATGGCTTTACACCAGCAATAGTTGTCTGCCTGCGCACAGCAATTGGAGCGGCAATCTTGATTCCTCTTGCAGTCAAGCAAGGGCAACTAACTGGGGCGCTCCGAGGCGCACGATACGTATTTTTCTACGCTCTACTAGAAATGATTGGGCCTTGGATTCTCATTGGCACCGCAGAACAGAAAATTTCATCCGGACTTGCTGGATTGCTCGTTGCCTCTGTTCCCATCTGGGCCACAATTTTTGCATCAATGCGCGGAGATAAAACTGTGTGGCATCACAAACGTCTCTTCGGAATAATTGTTGGTTTCATTGGCCTTATTGCAGTTGTAGGAATTGAAAGCATCACTGGTTCGGCCGATCCACTATCTATCTTTATGGTCTTACTCGCATCAATCGGATATTCCTACGCAGTGATGATGGTGCAAGGTGCCCTGCCACATGTATCGGCGATTGCTATTAACGCAGTTGCTATGGCGATGACTGCGCTCTTCTATGCACCTTGGGCTATCGCGCAGTGGCCAGAACACCAGATCTCCGATGGAGCTATTCGAGCAATCATTGGTCTCGGAGTTCTTTCCACTGGAGCGGCATTTGTTGCATTCTTTACCTTAGCCTCCATTATCGGTGTTGCTCGCGGTTCGCTGGTGACATACCTCAATACCGCCATCGCTGTTCTGCTTGGAGTAATTATTCTCAATGAGCCTTTGACTGTTGGAATAGTTTTAGGTCTTCCATTGGTATTAATCGGTTCATATTTTGCGAGTCGAAAGCCTGTTGCGCAGTAAAGAATTGAGATACTTTCTCAATGTTTGAAGCTCTCTTTCTTGGAATTATCCAAGGCCTCACAGAATTTTTGCCAATTTCATCAAGTGCTCATATTCGAATCGTTGGCGCTTTCATGCCACATGCCAATGATCCTGGAGCGGCTTTTACAGCCATTACTCAAATTGGAACAGAGCTCGCTGTACTTATCTACTTCAGAAACGACATTATAAAAATCATTCGCTCATGGTTTAGGCGCGATGGTTCACCTGAAGCTCGACTTGGAACCTTGATTATTATCGGCACGCTACCAATCATCGTTCTGGGTTATCTGGGTCAGGATTACATCACCAATAATTTCCGCTCACTATGGCTGATTGCATCCACCCTCATTCTCTTCGGTCTTATTCTTGGATTTGCAGATCGCATGGGCAAGAGCGAGAAGGATTTATCACAGCTCAATGGCCGCGATGGAATCCTCTATGGTTTAGCACAATCAGTGGCCTTGATTCCTGGAGTATCACGTTCAGGTGCCACCATCGCACTGGGTCGTTTGCTCGGATATAAAAGAGAAGCTGCGTTGCGTTACTCATTCCTATTAGCTCTGCCAGCTGTCTTCGGAAGTGGCTTGTACGAACTCAAGCAAGCGTTAGGCGATTCGAACGTCTCGGTTTATTCAATGCCACAGATCCTTGTTGCCACCGTTACAGCATTTGTTATTGGCTATGCAGTTATTGCATGGCTCATGAAGTTTATTTCTACGAAGAGTTTTACGCCTTTTGTGGTCTATCGAGTATTACTAGGTTCGGCGCTCTTGATTGCACTCTCTGCC
>WLME01000006.1 GCA_009700365.1 Actinomycetota bacterium
ATAGCTCGATGCGATCAAAAAATCGCTTCTTGCTATAACGAAATCGGAGACGGCGAAAAGGCAATCGAAGCTGCACGCAAAGCCATAGATGTCTTTGAGACTGCCCATGATCACAATCGCGAGACTTATGCGCTATTTGAATATGGCAAAGCTGAGGTTCTTCTTGGCAAACTAGAGGATGGGCTAGCTTCGCTCGATAACGTACTTAATATAGTGGCCGAAGACGAACCAAAAGATTTTGAATTCATCTTAGATATAGAAACCCGCATGGTGGCAGTGATGCGCCAGCTAGGCCGCATGGATGAAGCAGATGAGGTAGAACGCCGATTAATATGAGTGCGTGAGGCTCTTTCAGATAGCCCTGAGGACGAAGCAATTCAAACCTTAAACGACTAGATGCTCCAAAGTCTTAGCGGAAGCGACTTTGCGCTCTTTATCTCAGTCTTGCTGGCTTGCGCCGTTGAGGCCGTTGAGGCCGTAACAATCGTCCTGGCAGCCGGCACATCTCGCAATTGGAAGTCCTCTTTCCAGGGTGTGATCTCTGCGCTTTTCGCGCTAGCTGCCTTTGTACTTTTCTTAGGTCCCAATATCGAGAAACTTCCAGAGAACACATTACGTGTTCTTGTTGGTGGCCTGCTGCTTGTCTTTGGTATGCAATGGCTGCGGAAGGCTATCTTGCGTGCAAGTGGTTTTAAGGCACTTCACGATGAAGTGAAGATATTTCAGGAAGAAGTTCTCTCTGCGCAGAAGGCGACTCGGGTATCACATTTTGTTGTATCTGATTGGTATGCGTTCACCCTCTCTTTTAAGGGAGTTTTACTTGAAGGGCTTGAAGTTGTCTTTATTGTTCTCACTTTCGGCGTGATTCAAAAGAGCTCCAATCCCGATGCATTTGCACTTGCGGTATGGGCAGCGATTATCGCCGTCTTGGTTGTAACAATTGCAGGTTTTGCAATTCATAAGCCTCTATCCAGGGTTCCTGAAAATGCAATGAAATTTATTGTAGGAACGCTACTTACCTCATTTGGAATTTTCTGGGCTTCTGAAGGTGCAGGCGCCGAATGGCCTGGCAATGATTTATCTCTTCTTGCGATTATTCCGTTTGTACTCGTTATATGTTTCACTCTGATTGAGATTTTAAAAATGAGAAAATCAAAAGACCATGAACTGCGAGCCCCAAAAATCCCAACTTTTCACGAGCCAAGTCAGTCAGCCTCCCAAGTATCTAGGTTGTTAGGGGGGTTTCTCTTCTTCTGGTATGACTTCATAATTGGCGATGACTGGCGAGTTGCAGCAGCAGTTGTTCTAGGCCTATTTTCACTTAATGCTGTTGGGGCACAATCATGGTGGATTATGCCCGTCTTAGTTTCTGCACTCTTAATTCTTACTTTGCTCGAGGCAAGTGCTGCAAAGCCCAGTGATACATCGCGATAGCCCCAGCCGCTGATGCATTCATTGATCTTGTAGAACCATATTGCTCGATTGCGTACAGAACTTCGCAGACTGCAATTGCTTCATCAGACATGCCAGCGCCTTCTTGACCAAATAACAGAACACATTCTTCGGGCAGCTCGGCGCCCTCTAAGTGCTTCGAAGTCGGAACATTATCGATACCAATGATTGGTATCTGATTTTCGCTGCACCACACTGAGAAATCGTTGATTGTTGGATGATGGATAACTTTGAGATATCTATCCGTAACCATGGCGCCGCGCTTATTCCAGTCGCGCTTTCCAACTATGTGCACTGCTGCTGCATTAAAGGCATTTGCAGTTCGGACTATTGAGCCAATATTTAAATCATGTTGCCAATTTTCAATGGCTATCTGTAATTTGTGACGTTTGGTATCCAAATCTGCGACGATAGCTTCGACGCTCCAGTATCGATAATGATCTAAGACATTTCTACGGTCACCATTTTCGAGTAGCTCAGGATCATAGTGAGCCCCTGTAGGCCAAGGCTTTTCGTGGGGGCCTACGCCAACAACCGGAAAAAATTCACCCGGACCTATCACTGCAGGTGTATTGATTTCCATGGATGCACTCTAAACTTAAGACAAGGTATTTACCAAGGAGACCCATGAACGCCATTTATTACTCAGCATTTGGAATCCACATTCTCTGCGTTGTTGCAATTTTAGGGATGTTGCTTTCTCAAATTAAGAAGAGCGAAAAGAAGCTCAACCCAGGCGTTGTGCATGCGACTCTGACTGCTCTTATTGCTGGGTTAATCATGGTCGGCCTATTCACGAAGGTGAATCCCGACGAAGTTCTCAACCACACAAAGATCGGCATCAAAGGTCTTGTGATCGCTGTCATTCTGATCTTGGGATACTCCAATGTGAAGAAGCCAGTTCTTAAAAATTCCGTATGGGGCGCCATGCTTGGGCTCACCGTGCTGAATGTACTTATCGCCTCGTTCTGGAATTGAGAAAATTGAAAAAGCAGATTGCCCTATTGGCATGCCTAATTTTTACCTTCCCTAATCTTGTTGCCACTCAAGCAAATGCGCTCGGCCATGACTCGGTCGCCTCTATCTTTAGCCGCATGGCGTCGGATAAGTCTTTATCTAATCCTGCCATTGTCGTTATGGATAATAAGACCGGAGAAGTGGTTTTTGAAAAGAATTCAACATCACCTCGAAAGCCCGCATCTGTATTAAAACTCTTAAGCGCAGCTGCCGCTTTTTCTTATCTCGAGCCGACTCATCGATTTACAACGTCTTTGTGGGTTGGAGCCGAGAAAAAGAGCCTCGTAATTCAGGGTTCACTTGATCCATGGTTTAGCTCAAATGATGCTCAAGCAAAGAAGATGGGTAGAACTTCATTGCCTCGCATCGAATCCAATGCTTTGAGTTCACTTAAGAGAGAGAACTCAGGGTCAACAAAGAATTCAACAATCTATTTCTCGAATCTTTATTCGCAAGATATAGCAAATATAAATAGCTATTTCCTCAAACGAGGAGTCCGCGTTACCTTTAAGCGGGTCACCTCGCAAAAGGCTATAGAGCTATCTTCACAGCAGATCTTGAGCTCTGATTCACCCGAACTCCAGGAAATCCTCGCATTCACTCTCACATGGAGTGATAACTTATTAGCCGAACGAATTGCACGGTTAGCATCGGCTGCAGCAGGCTACCCACTCAATGATGTTGGAGTTGCCCAGACTTTTGAGGATGTATTTAACAATTTAGGCATTGATGCCACAAACCTAGTTGTTCAAGATGGCAGTGGGCTTTCACGAGAGAATCAAATGACTGCTCTGCAGGCAGGGAAGTTGCTCTTAAAGATCCGCGAGAATCCAAAGCTTGCATCCCTCGTCGAGGGATTTCCCATCGGTGGAGTAAGTGGAACGCTTCGCAATCGCTTTCTGACAACGGCGCCTCAGGCAGTTGGGCTGATCAAAGCTAAGACCGGAAAGCTTCGCGGCACTGCAAATCTTGCAGGGTATGTTGAAAGCGGAGATCGAGAGTATGCCTTTGTGATCTTTGCCGACAGATTAATTCAGAGTAATAAAACTGAAGATCGTGCCCGACTCATTATGGATAAATTATTGGGAAAGGTTGCATTCCCAATTCTTACCGAAGAGGTTCCAGAGTCGAGTAAAGAATTAGAGACTACTTATACTCCAGCCGCTTAGTCGTCCTCGTCTTCATTTTCATGCTCGTAGCCCTCATTCTCATCGTCTGAGTGCTCTCTATCGCCGACTTTTCCATCATCACCGCCGCGTTCGGAATTACCTTGTGCATTAATGACTGGCGTAATTGAAACTTTCGGTACTGATGTTGCCGTAGGGGAACTTATAGAATTCGTCGAAGAAGTTGCACTAGAAGTAGTCGCACCAGAAGTATTTGCACCGGGTGAGCTAGCAGCGGTGACTGAAGTCGTAGAGGCACTTGCGCTTGGTTCGTCATTTGCATTTGCAAAGAGCGCTCCTCCCAAAATTATTGATCCAGCAGCCACTATCGCAGCGATAGGCAATTTCTTATTGATTTTGCGAATACCTGAGGAGGCGCTATCTGCCTCAGAGAGTTCGAACCATTCGGGTTTATTAGGTGTCATCGGAGACCCCTTTCGTTAAATGCAAGTTAAGCCATCATCCTTAAAGTACTCTGAGAATCAACCGCTAACCTGTTGTTAATTATGAGTACCCTATGCGAGTGACTCACCTTCGCGCCTATATCGATCTCATGAAACTGCGAGTGGTCGAACTCCTCATCATCACGACGCTGCCAGCGATGGTTTTAGCCCAAAAAGGCATACCTTCCTTCAGATTAGTGGCAGCGACCTTGATAGGGGGGACCTTGGCAGCGGGCTCATCGAATGCATTTAACATGGTCATCGAAGCTCGCTCAGATAAATTGATGGCTCGTACATCAAAGCGCCCTCTTGTGGTTGGAACAGTTTCAAAAACTCAGGCGACAATTTTCGCCAGTTTTATTGGCTTATTCTCTTTAACTATTTTCCAGATTTATACAAATTCACTTGCAACTCTATTAACAGCACTTGCCATTTTTTATTATGTTGTTATCTACACAATAATTCTTAAACCAAATACTTCGCAGAATATTGTGTGGGGTGGAGCAGCCGGGTGTATGCCCGTCTTAATCGGCTGGGCCGCAGTAACCGGAAGTTTAACCTGGGTACCAGTTGCATTCTTTATGGTGATCTTCTTCTGGACGCCGCCACATTTCTGGGCGCTAGCAATCAAATACAAGGATGATTACTCGGCAGCAGGTATACCTATGCTTCCATCAGTTTCTGCACAGTCAGTTGTGATTAGCCAAATGTGGTTTCATACAATCGCAATGGTGGTCTCATCGGCGGCCATGATTCAACTTGCCCAGCTTCCTATTTGGGTATTGTGCGCCACGGTCTTGCTAGGAGCAGTATTTACTTTCCAGCTCTTTGCGCTTAAAGAGAATTCAGATAACTACAATAAAATTGCCGCAGGAATTTTTCATTGGTCAATAACCTACTTGAGTTTATTCTCTGTACTTCTAGTTGTTGCTCAACTTGTCAGTGCTTGAGTAATATCTTTAATTAAATCATCAACATGTTCGAGGCCGACAGAAAGTCTCAAAACTGATGGTGAGATACCCATCTCTGCAAGCACTTCAGGAGCTAAGCGACGATGTGTGGTCGATGCAGGGTGAGTGATTAGCGACTTGCTATCGCCTAAGTTATTTGAAATGTCGATCACTCGAAGCGCATCCATGAAGCGGAAGGCATCTTTCTGGGTTCCAGCAAATTCAATGCCTATAGTGGTTCCACCACCGCTCATCTGCTTCTTTATGACTTCGCGATCTGGGTGAGATTTAAGACCGGGATAGCGGACCGATTTTATTTCAGGACGCTTTTCGAGGAACTCTGCAATCGTCTGTGCGTTATCGACCATTCGAGAAACTCTGAGCTCCATTGTTTCTAGAGACTTTACAAGCACCCAGGCATTGAAAGCACTGAGTGATGGTCCGGTATGGCGAGTAAATGGAATGAGTTTCTCGTAGATGTATTCGAAAGAACCTAGCAAGGCACCTGCAAGTACGCGACCTTGACCGTCAATATGTTTTGTTGCGGAGTACATGACGACATCTGCACCAAGTTGAAGAGGCTTTTGAAGAACTGGAGAAGCCATCACATTATCGACGATAACTGTTGCACCAACTTTATGGGCAAGATCGCTTACAAATCTAATATCAACAATTTCCATGAGTGGGTTACTAGGAGTCTCGATAAAGACTGCCTTTGTTGGTTTCAGAAGTGCTTTTTCCCAAGCGGCTTTATCGTTGGCTTTGACAAGTTCATATGTGACTCCCCATTTGGGAAGAATTTCTGTGATCACAACATGGCACGAACTAAACATTGAAGCCGATGCGACGATGTGGTCTCCGGATTCAACGAGACATGCAAGGGATGCAAACATGGCAGCCATTCCAGAACCGGTTGCTACGCAATGTTCGGCTCCTTCGATAGCAGCCAGACGCTTTTCAAACATTGCAACAGTCGGATTGTGGAATCTACTGTAGAGGAAATGGTCAGTTTCGTCGGTGAAGGAATCAACTGCTTCCTGTGAATCTGTATAGGTAAAACCACTATTGAGATAGAGAGCTTCTGAAGTTTCGCCAAAACCTGATCGCGCCAAACCTTCACGAATCGCTGCGGTTTGTGGATTGAGTTCCCAATCTGGCTCACGACGTTTTGGATGCTCGTGATAGCCCCAGACCTCTTTACTCATAGGGATATCTTAAGGTTTGCCCGCTATATTGCACATATGACCACTATGGCTATCTCCGTTAAGGATCTGAGCAAGAAATATGACTCTGGTTTTGCTGTTTCTCATGCAAATTTTGAAGTTCCTCTCGGAACCATTTGCGGATTTGTTGGCCCTAATGGAGCGGGTAAGACAACGACTATTCGCATGCTCCTTGGATTGATTTCACCAACTGGCGGAACCGCAGAAGTACTTGGTCAATCGATACAACATCCCGATAAATACTTATCTCAAGTCGGAGCAATGATCGAAGGTCCTGCCTTCTATCCAGCGCTGTCAGGTGCAGAGAATCTCAAAGTACTTGCCACTCTTGGCGGTTTTCCCATTGAAAGAGTAGACGAACTCATTCGTGCAGTTGGACTTGAAGGTCGTGGAGGCTCTAAATACAAAACCTACTCTCTGGGAATGAAACAGCGATTAGGTATTGCAGCAGCATTACTTCCAAATCCTAAAGTTCTCATCTTGGACGAACCTACAAATGGATTAGACCCCGAAGGAATTCAAGAAGTTCGCGACTTACTCAAGCGACTCGCAAGTCAAGGCACAACAGTATTTGTCTCTTCTCACTTGTTATCAGAACTAGAACTCATCAGCGAATACATAGTGATGTTACGTAAAGGTGAAGTCGTATTTGCTGGAACGATGCAAGATTTATTACTTGAACAACAGCCCGTCATTCTTGTTAAGACAGAGAAGGATACAGACCTTCAAAAGATCATCGACATCGCACATAACGACGGACATCAAGCTCAGATTCGCTCCGGAGTTGCGCATATTGAAGGCCCTGCCGAATGGGCCGGAACTCTCAACCGCCAGGCGTTTGAGGCCGGAATCATCTTGACTCAACTGGCTCCACAACTTCCCAACCTCGAAGAAACATTCTTCGAAATGACTGGAGATCGTTCATGATTCGCGTCATATTCGCAGAATGGCGCAAACTTCGCCGCCCAACTCTCTTCTTCGGAACTTTAGGAGCAGCGCTCTTCTTTACTGGGCTTACTACGACATTTCTCTATCTGATGATTGATTCTCAGGACGGAAACTCAGATCGCGGAAGACAAGTAGGTCGAGAAATTCTCAATCTTGCCGGTGGTTCTGTTTACGGCTTCTCATCTGTCGGAGGGCTACTCGGAATCATCGCTTTGTGTGTATTTGCAGCCCAGACTGCTCAGGAATACACATACGGGACTCTTCGCAATCTTCTTGTAAGACAACCCGGTCGGATTCGAATCTTGTACGGCAAGCTCGCTGCAATGAAAATTTTTGCACTGATTCTGGTGTTAATAACCGCGATTGTGAGCATCTCGCTCTCTTACTACTTATCAGATCGCGCAAAAGTCACGACTGATTTATGGTTTACATCGGCGGGGTATCACGCAATTGCCCAAACACTTCTTAATGTGACCATCTCTGTAATCTATTTTGGAATCGTTGGAATGATTCTGGGCTTGCTTCTCAGATCTCCCATTTCGGCAATCTCAATTGGCGTCTTGTGGCTCTTAATTATTGAAAATCTACTTGGAGCGGTAAAACCTACCTTCCTTAAATGGATGCCCGGAAATCAGCTCGCAACCATTGCGCAAGGTGGTAGCTCAACAGTTTCATATTCCCATGCGCTAACACTTGGAAGTCTCTACGTATTTATTGGTGCGATTATCGCCACAGCGCTCTTTACACGGCGAGATGTGGGTAACTAGCGACACTTTGCGATTCACAGCGATTTGTAACCTTTACTCATTTATTCTTGAACAATGACGCGTAAAAGGAAGTTGATTAGCCTTGCAATAATTCTGGGCTTAACTCTCTCTGCGACGCCTGCCATCGCAAAACCAAAACCTACACTTGCTGAAATTGAAGCAGCCAAACAAGCTGAGGCTGCTAAGAAAGCCGCAGCTGATGCAGCTGCAAAAAAATTGGCCGCAGCTAATATGACGCTCAAGCAATTAACTGCAAAGGCTAATGCTGCAAGAGCCTTGTATGTAAAAGCTCAAAAAGAACTTGAAATAGCAAAGTCTCAGGCCGCAGCTGCGGCCAAACATGCCGCTGAAACAGCCGCCGCAGTTGGTGAAGCCCACAGAGTTATTGGCAAACTCGCCACCAACGCATACATTCTTGGTGGAAATCTGAGTGATATCCAGCCATTGTTAAGTGCTAATGGACCTCAGGATTTAGTAGATCAACTTTCAACGCTCAATACTTTAGGTGCGAGAAATACAACTGCACTCGAGCGATATAAAGCTGCTGAAGTAGTTGCCAGAGCTGCCAAGCGAAAGGCAGATCAAGCAAAAGCGATTCAGGAAATCGCAACTGCAAAGGTAGCGGCTGCAAAGAAGGTTGCAGATGATGCTCAAGCCCTTCAGCAGAAAGAAGTAAATAAACTCCGCGCTGTACAAGACCAATTAATTAAAGAGCTAGCGAAGGCACGCAATGTCCGTGTCACACTTGAGCAACAACGCCAGTTAGCTCTTCTTGAAGAGAGCCAAGCCAATACAGCAGAAACCACAATCAATCAGGCAAAGGTCTGGCCAGATAAGGGCTTTAAAGGCCGCTCGACTATCCGTACAACCGAAGCTCAACGGTTAGCAGCTGTCGAATATGCAAAGAAACAGGTCTTGGCTCGCAAACCATATATCTGGGGATCTCAAGGTCCAAAGTCATTTGACTGTTCCGGACTTGTATATGCGGCTTATTCTGCTGCAGGATTGAAATGGCCAAATTGGGATCGTCTCAACTCAGCGTTGTATGCAGGTTATACGAAGCATGTTCCACTAACCGAACTTCAGCCCGGAGATCTGCTCTTCTACTCATATAAAGGAACCATTTCGACAATCCACCACATCACAATTTACGCAGGTGGCGGAATGATGTGGGAGGCCAACTCCACAAAGAAGGGCCTGATTTACTCCAATATTTATAGCGTTAAGGGGCTTATGCCATTTGGTGGTCGGGTCTAATCTTCAACCATGACTGATGCAACGGTTGCAATCCGCAATGCGGTAAAACCATACTTGCAAGAATGCGAAGCAGGCGATGTTGCACTTGTAGCAGTCTCAGGCGGTGCTGATTCACTTGCGCTGGCTCATGCAATTCTTAAGGAATCTCCTCCACTGGCTATTACGGCGGTAGCGGTGACAATTGATCATCAACTTCAAGAGAATTCAACTGTGCAGGCAGAGAAAGTAGTAGCGCAATTGAAATCAATGGGATTTCAAAAAGTCATTTGCGAAAAAGTTACGGTAGATACAAAAAACGGAGTTGAGGCAGGCGCTCGAGATGCGCGCTATCAAGCGCTTCAGCAGGTTGCTGATAGAGAAGGCGCTGTAAGAATCTTCTTAGGACACACTCGTGATGATCAGGCAGAGACTGTCTTGCTGGGACTTGCACGTGGATCTGGTACGAGATCGCTTTCTGGAATGGCAGAAATTAACGGTAAATATATTCGCCCGCTATTAGCAATCACTCGAGCCGAAACCGAAGCTACTTGCAACGAACAGGCGATTGTTTTTTGGCGAGACCCACATAATGTTAATTCCGAATTTTCTAGAGTCAGAGTTCGCTCAGAGGTTCTTCCGGTAATGGAAGAAAAAATTGGACCCGGAATTGCAGCAGCACTTGCACGCAGCGCCTCAATTCTGCGCGACGATGCAGATGCCCTCGACGCCATCGCTGGCGAAGAAATTAAAGGCTGCGATCTTGCCTCCCTCGATTGCGCCCGCCTTGAGGCCCTGCCTCGAGCTATTCGCACCAGAGTCCTGCGGGCCGCCATTTACGCCGCAGGCGCCCCTTCAGGCTCGATTACGTGGGATCACATCCAGGGGGTTGAGGCGCTCATCACTCTCTGGCACGGCCAAGGGGCGGTAAGCCTTCCTGGTGGTGTGAAGGTTGAGCGAATTTCGGGCAGACTTTCGCTCTTAGCCCGACTTCATTGAGTCTGGCCCACTCACGATTTTGCAAGGAGCACACCTGGTGGATTTAGCAACAGTCGGTACCGATGTCGAAAGCGTCATCGCAACTAAAGAAGAACTTGCAGCAAAGATTGCAGAGCTCGCAGCTCGCGTCGATGCCGATTACGTAGATAAGAAAGTTCTACTTGTTGGAGTTCTTAAAGGTGCAATCATGGCGATGGCTGATCTCACTCGAGCCATGCAATCGCATATTGAAATGGATTGGATGGCAGTTTCTTCATATGGTTCCGGAACAAAATCAAGTGGTGTAGTTCGAATACTCAAAGATCTCGATCGAGACATCACTGGCCGCCACGTTCTGATTGTTGAAGATATTGTTGACTCTGGTCTCACTCTCTCTTGGCTCAAAGCAAACCTTTTATCTCGAGGAGCAGCATCTGTCGAAATTCTGGCTATTCTGCGTAAACCTGAGGCTGCAAAAGTTGAGGTTGATGTGAAATATGTTGGTTTCGATATTCCAAAAGAATTCGTTGTTGGTTACGGTCTTGATTTCGACGAAAAATATCGCAATCTTTCATTTATCGGTGTGCTTGCCAAGCACATGTACTCGTAAGGATATTTATGTCTTCCCAAAAACCAAGCAATAACTCTGATAAAAAATTTTCCAACCTTCTAAAGATGAAGAAATCTGGAAAACCTTCAGAAAAAGATGGAGCGAATAAGACTCCCCAGACTCGCTCACAGAAGATCTTTAAAGGTCCTCTTTTCTGGATAATTCTTGCAATATTTGCAGTAACAATTTTTGGGCAAATTACCAGTGCCTCTAATCGCTACACCCAGATCAAGACATCACAAGCAGTTGATGCGATTTCTAAATCCCAGGTTGAATCAGCTGTGATTATTGATAAATCACAGAAAATACGGCTCATTCTCTCTGTCGGAAATACCATCAAGGGTTCTAGCAAGGTCGAAGCTTCTTACGTAGCACGCCAAGAACCAACTCTTGTTGATGCATTGACCGCAAATCCTCCGACAAAGGGTTGGAATGTAGATGTACCAACGCAATCATTTTTAACATCTCTCTTCTTCACCTTCGGACCAATTCTGGTGATTGGATTCTTATTCTTCTTAATGATGAGCAATGCACAAGGCGGTAATCGCGTCTTCTCATTCGGAAAATCTCGAGCAAAATTGCAGAACAATGATGTACCTCAAAATACCTTTGATGATGTTGCCGGTGCAGACGAGGCAATTGCAGAACTTGAGGAAATAAAAGATTTCCTTGCCGATCCTGCTAAGTACGCAGTTCTCGGTGCCAAGATTCCAAAGGGAGTTTTGCTCTATGGCCCTCCAGGAACCGGTAAGACACTTCTTGCTCGTGCAGTTGCAGGCGAAGCGAAAGTTCCGTTCTACTCAATCTCGGGTTCTGACTTTGTCGAAATGTTTGTCGGCGTCGGTGCAGCTCGCGTGCGCGATCTCTTTAATCAAGCAAAGGCAAATGCTCCAGCAATTGTTTTCGTAGATGAAATTGATGCAGTTGGTCGTCAACGTGGAGCCGGAATGGGTGGCGGACATGATGAACGCGAGCAGACCCTGAACCAACTTCTTGTTGAGATGGATGGCTTTGAAGCCAATGGACAGGTTATTTTGATTGCTGCAACAAACCGTCCTGATGTATTAGATCCAGCGCTTTTACGTCCTGGACGCTTTGATCGTCAGATTCCAGTCGAGCGCCCAGATCTCAAGGGACGCGAAGATATTCTCAAAGTCCATGCAAAAGGAAAACCACTTTCCAAAGATGTTGAGCTTCTTGCTTACGCTCGTCGCACGCCAGGATTTACCGGAGCTGATTTAGCAAACGTTCTTAACGAAGCGGCGCTTCTTACTGCGCGCGAAGGCGAAAAAACCATTACAAATACTCACATTGACGAGGCCATTGATCGCGTCATGGCTGGCCCACAACGCAAATCTCGATTGATGTCAGAAGAAGAACGCCGTGTAACCGCATATCACGAAGCAGGTCACGCACTTGTAGCGCACGCTCTTCCACATACAGACCCAGTACATAAGATCACAATCATGCCGCGTGGTCGCGCATTGGGTTACACCATGGTTCTGCCTGATGAAGATAAGTACTCGACTACTCGCAACCAACTTCTTGATCAATTGGCATATTCACTTGGCGGACGCGCTGCAGAAGAACTCATCTTCCATGATCCATCTACTGGCGCTTCAAATGACATTGAGAAAGCGACAGCCCTTGCTCGTGCGATGGTTACTCAATACGGAATGACAGAAGCTATCGGAGCAATCAAACTGGGTATTGATGCATCTGAACCATTTATGGGTCGCGATTATGGACACCAACGTGACTACTCAGAAAATGTTGCTTCAATCGTTGATGCTGAAATACGGAAAATGATCGAAAAGGCGCACCAAGAGGCTTATGACATTCTTGAAGCCAACCGCACCATCCTTGATGAGATGGTTCTGCAATTGCTCGAGAAAGAGACGCTTAACAAGGAAGAGATTGCCGACATCTTCGCAAAGGTTAAGGCGTGGCCAAACCGTCCAGCGTGGACAGGTTCTGCAACGCGTCTACCTTCAACACAACCACCAGTAGATATTCCAGAGCGAGTTGTCGTAACTACAGATACACCCCGCAAGACGCGTCGCGTAAAGAAGACAACCTAGCGTGAGCGATATTTCTTCTGTATCGATGGGGCCAGATGATGGAAGAGCATCACATCCCTACGATCAGGAGCGCGCTGAAAAAGCTGTACGCGAACTTCTTCTAGCCCTTGGCGAAGATCCAGAGCGCGAAGGACTCAAAGAAACCCCTGCCCGCGTAGCGCGCGCATTTAAAGAGAACTTTGAAGGGCTATGGCAGAAGCCAGAAGATGTCTTAACAACTACTTTTGATATCGGCCATGAAGAGCTAGTGATCATTCGGGATATCGAAGTTTTTTCTCACTGCGAACACCATCTCACTCCATTTCACGGAGTAGCTCATGTTGGTTACATTCCTAGCGGCAAGATCACGGGACTTTCAAAGGTTGCTCGGTTAGTTGATCTCTTTGCGCGACGCCCACAAGTTCAAGAGAGGCTGACGACCCAGATAGCAGATGCGCTCGTTGAGATTCTCAATCCAATGGGTGTGATTGTGATTATTGATTGCGAACATTTGTGTATGTCAATGCGAGGAGTACGTAAGTCACAAGCACGAACTACAACATCTGCCGTTCGTGGCGTCTTGCGTGATGCTGCAACGCGCGCAGAAGCAATCAGTTTGATTACGAATCGATAATCAATAATGTTGGTGATGGGCATTCTTAACGTCACTCCTGATTCATTCGCTGACGGTGGACTTCACTTCGATGAATCTCTTGCAATTGCACACGGACTTGAAATGATCGAAGATGGCGTCGACATCATCGATATCGGTGGCGAATCAACCCGACCTGGTGCAGACCGTATTCCCGAAGAAGAAGAGCAGGCGCGAGTAATTCCTGTCATTCGCAAACTTGCACAGCAGAAGGTAGTTATTAGCGTCGACACCATGCGGGCAACGACTGCACAACGTGCCGTTGAAGCTGGAGCTTCCATTGTTAACGATGTCAGCGGTGGTGCTGCAGATCCCGACATGTTCTCAACCGTTGCAGCTCTGGGATGCAAATACACCTTGATGCACTGGCGCGGACACTCAAAAGATATGAATTCAAAGGCCATCTATAACGATGTCGTCACCGATGTTATTGAAGAGGTAACGATGCAGCTCGAAAAGGCCCTTGCTGCAGGAATTAAGCGAGAAAACATCATCCTTGATCCAGGTATCGGCTTTGCCAAAGACACTGAACATAATTGGGAGATACTCAATCGCATCGATGAGTTTGTTGCACTTGGTTACCCAGTACTGATTGGCCATTCACGTAAGCGATTCCTGGGCGGAGATAGTCCTGATGAACGCGAAGAGGCGACTGTTCAAGTGACCCAATCGCTTGTCAATAAGGGAATTTGGGGAGTTAGAGTTCACGGTGTGAAGGCAAATGTGAAGGCGATTCGTCCATGAGTGATGTCATCACGATTAAAGGAATTTGGGGCTTTGGATATCACGGAGTCTTCGACCACGAAGCAAAGAACGGTCAGGACTTTTTTGTTGACCTCGAGATCCATCTCGACTTATCAAAGGCAAGCGTCAGCGATGATTTACAAGACACCATAGATTACGGTGCACTTGCTGATGTAGTTGTCGAAGAAATTACCGGCGAGAGAGTTCAACTCATAGAAAGACTTGCAGGGCGCATTGCGGACAGGATTAAGAATGGTCATCCAGAAATCTCAGGTATTGCAGTGACGGTGCACAAACCTAAAGCGCCCATCTCTGCTGAAACTACAGATATTTCGGTAACTGTCACTCGATGAAAGCTGTTATTGCACTCGGTGCGAATATAGGAAACCCCAAAGAGCAGATGGATTTGGCAGTTGCGCTGTTGAGAGAAGCTACGGAAGTAACAGCTGTTTCCTCTTATTACTCAACAAAACCCGTCGGTGGTCCTGAGCAACCAGATTTCCTCAATGCGGTCTGCCTGCTTGAAAGTGAGCTGCCAGCACTCGATTTACTTTCCCTGCTTCACGGGATTGAGAAATCATTAGGTCGCGAACGCACCGAAAAATGGGGACCGCGAACAATCGATCTAGATCTCATTCAATACGGATCGCTTTTAAGTAAGGCTGATGAACTCGAACTTCCACATCCCCGGGCTCACGAGCGTCGTTTTGTATTAGAGCCGTGGCATGAAATTGAACCGGATGCTGTACTGCTCACACAGGGCAAAATCTCCGATCTTTTGGCGCAACTGTCGTAACGCCTTAGAATTGCGCTACTGCCTGCCCGGTACCTGAAAGGACTGGAGCCATGAAAGTAGTAACAAACGCTTCCGAGCTCCCTTCTGCCTGCGCATTTATTCCCACAATGGGCGCGCTTCACGCCGGCCACTCCTCGCTCTTCGCAATAGCGAAGAAATATAGCGAGCACGTAGTTGCAAGTATCTTTGTCAATCCACTGCAATTTGAGAGCGAAGAAGATTTAGCAAAGTACCCACGCACTCCAGATATTGATATTGATATTGCTGCAGCATCTGGTGTCACACACCTATGGCTTCCCACTCAATCTGAAATTTATCCTGAAGGATTTACAAAGCAATCTGCTGGGCCTATCGGTGATATCTACGAAGGTAAATCGCGACCAGGTCACTTTGATGGCGTGCTCACGGTAGTTCGCCGTCTCTTCGATTTGGTTAATCCGAAAGTTGCAATCTTTGGCGAGAAAGATTTCCAACAGTTGCAATTGATAAAAACAATTGCAGGGGAAGTTGAAATTATTACTGCTCCGACAATCCGTGATTCCGATGGACTTGCACTTTCATCGCGCAATATTCGTTTGACGGCCGATGGCCGAGTGGCGGCATCTGTGATGCATAGAGCGCTTACTCAATCAACGACTGAAGATGAATTAAGAGCGATATTGCAGAGCGAAACTGCCTTTACTCTCGATTATGCAGATTTTATTGATGAGATGACTTTCAACCACGCTCAACTGGATACCCAGCACGTCAGGGCAATAGTTGCTGGGTGGATAAATGGTGTGCGTTTGATTGACAATATGCCTATGGGAAATCGCGCATGAAGCTATTAGCGCCGGCACCAGGCTGGACTGCATCTGCCGATGTGATTGTGGTGGGATCTGGAATCGCCGGCCTCACAACTGCGCTTCAATGCCGTACATATGGATTATCAGTATTGCTCGTTACAAAAGCTCGCGTTGATGAAGGTTCCACGAAATGGGCTCAGGGCGGTATCGCTGCCGCGCTCGGCGATGGAGATTCACCTGAAGCGCACGAGAAAGACACGCTTGTCGCAGGTGCAGGTCTGTGTGATGTCGATGCCGTACGCGTCCTTGTTACCGAAGGCCCTGAAGCGGTCCGTAAATTAATTGAACGAGGCGCAATTTTCGATAAGGAAGATAGCGGTGAAATCGCCCTTACTCGCGAGGGCGGACATCTGCGCAATCGCATTCTGCATGCTGGTGGCGATGCAACAGGTGCTGAAGTTTCTCGCGCACTTCTTGCTGCAGTACAAAACGATCCTGAAATTGAAGTTGTCGAACACGCTCTTGTACTTGATGCTTTGAAGAATGACATTGGCGAAGTCTGTGGAGTAACTCTTCACGTTATTGGTGCTGGTAGCCGTGATGGAGTCGGTCGAGGACTTGCTCGTGCCGTTGTTCTTGCAACAGGTGGCCTTGGCCAGGTATTTGCACAGACAACTAACCCTTCTGTCTCTACTGGTGACGGAGTTGCACTCGCACTCCGCGCGGGTGCAAAAGTTGCTGATGTTGAATTTATTCAATTCCACCCAACAGTTTTATGGCTAGGCGATAACTCCGAAGGACAACAACCACTCATCAGTGAAGCTGTCCGTGGTGAAGGTGCATACCTTGTCGACGATAACGGCAAGCGCTTTATGCAAGATATCCATCCACTTGCCGAACTTGCTCCGCGCGATGTTGTTGCAATCTCAATCATGCGCGTCATGAATCTCTCTGGTGCGCATCATGTCTGGCTCGATGTTCGCCATCTCGAGCGTTTTAAAGAACGCTTCCCAACTATTTATGCATCGTGTATTTCACATGGCATTGACCCGCTCAAAGATTTGATTCCAGTTGCACCGGCATCGCACTATGCATCTGGGGGAGTCCGAGTTGATCTCAACGGACGCACGAGTGTGAATGGCCTTTATGCATGCGGTGAAACAGCCTGTTCTGGCGTTCATGGAGCCAATCGACTTGCATCCAATTCACTTCTCGAAGGATTGGTATTTAGCGCCCGTATCGCATCTGATATCGCCGAAAACCTTCCTGAAAAGAGCGATCCTGTTGAAAATGCATCGCAAGCTATATTGCTTGATCCGAAAGTGCGACACGAAATTCAAATCAGCATGAGTCGTGGGGCAGGAGTTCTTCGATCATCAGATTCACTCCTGAAGACGAGTTCTGATTTGACTCGCATTGAAGATAAAAAGAGCACCGAACCATGCGTTGAAGCGTGGGAGACCACAAACTTATTCCAGCTCGCCCAAGCAATTCTCAAGGCAGCACTTATTCGCCAAGAGACCCGTGGTTCACACTGGCGTGAAGATTTCCCTGAAACAAGTGACTTGTGGAAGAAGCGAATTGTTCAGCAGTTGGATCAATCTGGATATTGGACAAGCGGATATCAGGAAGTTGGAAGCAAATGATTGATCGTGACCTTATTAAACGTGCTCTGGCTGAAGATTTACAAGGCGGAGAAGATATAACCTCAGTTGCAACAGTTTCTGGAAGCGAGAAGGTTGTTGCTGATTTTGTTTCCCGCAAATCAG
>WLME01000060.1 GCA_009700365.1 Actinomycetota bacterium
ATATCGACGCCGAGCTTCTTTGCATACTCTGCATCGAATGCATGTTCAGCATCGATAAATGCGCAGATGCCGCCAGCTTTCTGTGCATTAGCGATTGCATGCAAGGTCAGGGTTGTCTTACCGGAAGATTCAGGTCCATAAATTTCAATGATGCGGCCACGTGGAAGGCCACCAATGCCTAGTGCAATATCGAGTGCGATAGAGCCAGTTGGAATAACTTCAATAACTTGAGCTTGTCGATCTGACATCTTCATGACTGAGCCCTTACCAAACTGTCGTTCGATTTGAGCTAGTGCGGTATCTAGCGCCTTCTGGCGGTCGGATACATTTTTATCTTCAGGCTTTGCTTTTTCTGCAGCCACTGTATTCTCCATTTCATCTCGAACGTCTGCGAGCGCAGTCGTTGGTATTCGGCCCAGAAGGTACGGAGATTCTCTGCGACGGCCCTCGCGTTATAGAGACGCTGTGGGCGGAGGCTGAGCACCGCTCTGGTTGTGCAGTCAGTTTCCTGACCTGATGTAAGGGTATCCGAACATCTGTTCGAAAGGTAGCAGGCGCCACTGACAAGTAGGGTGTGTCGCGTGTTGATCCTGCTGCCACCCTCCGAGAAGAAGAACCAGACGGATAAACCGACCCCGGCAATCAATGTATATGCGGGGGTTCTCTACCAGGCCCTTGATTGGAGCTCGCTCTCCCCGGCCGCCAAGAAACGTGGCGAGACCGCCCTTGCAATTATCTCGGCCAAGCACGGGATTGTGCGCCCGTCGCAACGCATTGAGAGTTATAAAGAGAAGATTGATAACAAGGCGATGCGCGAACCTGTCGCCGCGCAACTAGACCCCATTAAGACTGGGCTTATTGTCGATTGCCGATCCTCGACCTACAGAACGGTCTGGCACTCCCCTGTCGATATCACCGTTGAAGTGCGGGTATCTACTGTCGTCGATGGAGTTCGCACTGTGGTTACTCATATGTCAAAGAAAACACGTGGCGAAATTACGCGGTGGTTACTGCAGAGCCGCTCGATGCCAAAGACGCCCGAGGATCTATATGCGATTGTCTCCGAGAAATATCCGTGTGCATTGACTCCATCTGATGGCACCGAGCCGTGGATACTCGAAGTTATCGCCGTTTAACTAGGCTCGTGAAAATGCAGTTTGCTTAATAAAGTCAACAGTCAGGTCTGGATAGTTCCACATAATCACATGTGCGCAGTTATCAACGACTATCCAGTTGGAATGTCGGGGTGCTACTTCTCGTTCTTGTGCGCGCGGATGTGGAAGCGTTAAATCGTAATCTCCAAAGACAATTGATACTGGAATCTCTTCAGAGATAGTTGATTCAAACTTTTGAAAACGAATCGCCCTCCACATTGGCATGTAACCAATGGAGCGCGCCATCGCAAGTACAGAATCTTTACAGGATTCGAAGGAGAGCTCACGCCAGAGATGTGTAATCTTTTTATAACCCATCGCTTTAAGAGGCGGTAAGTGATACGCAAGTCGAAGAAAATATTGTGAAATCTTAGCCAGGATTCGCGCCAGTAAACTTGGCGGAAGTTTCTGAGTTGGTCCCTCGTGCCATAATCCAGCGGGAGCAAGTGCTGTGACACTCTTTACGCGATCTGGAAATTGGGCTGCAAGTTCTAGCGCAATCCATCCACCTAAGGAGTTGCCTGCAACATGGAACTCGCGTATTCCAAAATCTTTCTCGAGAGCAGATGCTATGGAGCGTGCTAGCGAGCGTGGATCAAGGGGCTCGTCGTGCAAAGGTGCGCTTCCGTGTCCTGGAAGATCAACTGGATAAATGGTGAATGCATCTTCCAGCCCCGGATGAATTGATTTCCAGATATTTCCTGCAGAACCCAGGCCGTGAACGAGAACGAGAGCGGGAAGTCCTGAAGTTCGTGCAAATTCTTGAGACGTAACCGGCATTCTTAATAGCGGTATTTCTGAGTCTCTAATGGACACTGTTTGCACACTGCACGCCAGATCTCATCAGCTTCTCGTCCGGCAGTAAGGGCTTCATTCACCGTCATCGAGTCAAGTTCACTTATTGCGATATCTTGTGAAAACGATGGCGCCCAAGATTCACCAAAAGAGAGCGTTAAGCGCTCTCGAAGATCTGAAATGCGCATATGTTAGAAGAGTGTGCGCTCTACAAGAAATTCAGCTTGTTCGCGAGATTGCTTCGCAGTAATTGGCTGCATGACCTGACCGAGTAACCATCGCATTGCAAGCCCTGTAGCGGCTTCGGACTTTGTGGCCTGGTAAATGCATTGCGCCAATACTAGATACAGTGGATTTTCAGCATGAGACATAATCGCAATAAGAAGATCTGCATCGTGAACTCGCATTGTTGCTAAAGCAGGGTCTGCTGATATCTCACGCGAGAGCGTTTCGAGTGCATCAGCTGGAGTGCCGGCGCGCGATGCTATAGCGACAAGTCGTTCAACTTCAGCAGTAATGAGCGCTTCGAGAACTGCGTTTTTATCACGGTAATGATTGTAAAGAGTCGCTCGCGAAACTTCAGATGCATCTGCAATTTCAATCATTGAAATATTTGATATTCCGTGTTGAGCAATTAGCGATTTTGTACCTTCGAGGATTGCGCTCTCGGTGCGACGATGGATTCCGCCTTGCAAAGCGTACTTAGGCTGCGTCGACAACGGAGAGCTTTGCGCTTTCACGAGAAATGAGATCGTGTGCAACGCCAGATATCACTGAAGAGAGTGTCAGTCCGAGCGCTTCGCAAATTGCATTAAGAAGTTCAGATGAAGCTTCTTTCTGTCCGCGCTCTACTTCGGAAAGGTAGCCGAGAGAGACTCGAGCTTCGCGAGCAACATCGCGAAGAGTTCGAGATTGTGAGGTGCGAGCATCACGAAGTGTGTGACCAACTGCTTCACGTAATAACGTCATGTGCTGCTCCCTTCTGAGCTGCTAGTCCAGGACTAGTTGTTGCGATAGCTAAGGATACGCGCAAAGTTACCGATTGCGCTGGATATAGCGCCCTGTCGAACGCCTTCACGCCCACTATCGAGGGTCAATTGCAAAGTTTGATTGATTGGGCCGGCGATGGCAATCCACACCGTACCTTCGCGGATGCCCATGTAATCCCCTGGGCCGGCGATCCCCGTTGTCGAAATCGCCCACGTTGTTCCGATTTTTGAAAGTGCACCTTGCGCCATCGCTACTGCAACTTCTTCGCTTACAACAGTAAATTCATCGATTGTCGATTGTGGTACTCCAAGGAAATTTACTTTCACATCAGATGTGTAAGCGATGATTCCGCCGATGAATACTTCTGATGCTCCTGGAATTTGAGTAAGCGCATGGCCGATTCCACCACCGGTTAAAGACTCAGCGACAGAAACAGTTTCTCCGCGAGACTTCAAGTTTTCAATAATTGATTGAGCGTGGGCTTTTGTGGGCACCGGGTAAATCTACCTCTTTAGATACCAAGAACGTAAGTAGTCATATCCGCTTGTTATTGTCAGAATTATTGCAACGGTTATAAATGAGTATTTGAACCAGTCAAGCCATGCGGGAAGTGGCAACATAAAGAATCCGACGCCGAAACTCTGCATGGTCGATTTGAGTTTCCCGCCCTTGCTTGCAGGGATCACCCCGCCTCGAATAACCAGAAGTCTGAAAAGTGTTATGCCAATTTCTCTGAACAGTATGACGCAGGTGATCCACCACGGAAATCTATTTAGAATGGAAAGTGAAATCATCGCAGATCCTATGAGCGCCTTGTCAGCTACGGGATCGAGGAATGTGCCAAGAGAGGTAATGCGGTTGGACTGACGGGCCCATTTTCCATCTGCGATATCGGTAAGACCTAGTACAAAATAGATGCACCAAGAAAGAATTTGAAAACTGGGATTATCTCCACCGTCATTGAACAGTGTGTAAACACCAACTGGTATTAAGAGAATTCTTGTGACGGTCAGTGTGTTTGGAGTGATAAACGAAGGCGCTTTCATCTAGCTTCTGCCACCAAATCTGCGCCTATCGAATCAATCACCACAGCATCAATATATTCGCCCACCTCAAAGTTGGTCCCAATGAAAGAGGTGGTTCCATCAACTTCAGGCCCTTGATGGGCCGCGCGACCCTCTTGCAACTGCGCATCCTCAATCAAAACTCTTACCTGATCTCCAATTCTTGCCTGAGCTCTCTGCGAAACCATCTCATCAGCAAGTGACGACAGCGTCTCGACTCTTTCGCGAATGACCTCTTCTGCAACCTTGTCGCTGAGGTCAATTGCTTCGGTGTTATCTTCATCGGAATAGCCAAATATTCCAATCGCATCCAACTTTGCCGCAGAGATAAATTCTGCAAGGTCGTTGTAATCTTCTTCGCTTTCCCCTGGAAATCCCACAATAAAATTGGAACGAATTCCGGCATCTGGAGCTAACGCACGAATTTGCGTGATGAGGTGAAGGAATTTCTCTGAATCACCGAATCGGCGCATACGACGCAAGATGGAAGGGCTTGTGTGTTGGAAAGATAAATCAAAGTAAGGAGCAACTTTTTCAGTCTCGATCATCGCTTGCAGAAGTGACGGCCTCATCTCTGCAGGTTGCAGGTACGAAAGGCGAACTCTTTCGATGCCCTCAATTTCAGTGAATTCATGAAGAATCTTCTCCATCAACTTAAGATCTCCAAGATCTTTACCGTATGAAGTTGTATTTTCACTTACAAGAAAGAGTTCACTTACCCCATTCTGAGCAAGCCACGCCGCCTCTTGAAGAATCTCGGTTGGCCTGCGCGAAATAAATGCACCTCGGAAATATGGAATCGCACAAAATGAACATCTGCGATCACACCCTGAAGCTATTTTTAGCGGTGCCCAAGGTGCGCTTCCTAAACGTTTACGAAAGAGAGAACCACCTGCACCCACAGCAGATGCAAAGTTCTCATCTCGTGCTGCAGCTCGTTCTACCGGAGCTATGGGGAGCAATGCACGACGGTCGCGAGGTACGTGCGGAGTATGTGTCTTTCCGCTGATTATCGACTGCAGGCGGTCGGAGATATCTTGGTAGTCATCAAAACCTAAAATTGCATCTGCTTCAGGAAGGGCTTCAGCCAGCTCCTTTCCATAGCGCTCTGCCATGCAACCAACTGCGACAACCGCTCTGGTGACCCCATGGCCTTTCAGGGAATTGGCTTCGAGAAGGGCGTCAACTGAATCCTTTTTAGCAGATTCAATAAAACCACAAGTATTTACAACAGCGACTTCAGCAGATTCAACATCATCGACAAGAGTCCATCCATCTGCAGCTAAACGTCCTGCGAGTTCTTCAGAATCAACTTCATTTCTGGCGCACCCCATGGTGACAATTGCAACCGTGCGCGACATGTGCTGATGCTAGCGGAAGGTTCGTCGCACCTCTTCATTTTGGCCACCTAAGGCAGGTAACAATTTTCCATCTACAGTCACATCTAAGCCCGCAGGATTACTGAAGTAAATACTTATAGCGGTTAAACCTTTATAGGACTTGGATTCGCCTTGAAAAATAGATCCCTTTTCAACATGGACCCCATCAACGATTATGTCTATATAGGAATTACCTCTGCTAGCAGTAATTTCTAGAGTGACAGGAGTATTGGCAACCTGCGCACTTGGTGATGGTTTGGAAGATGCAACTGGTTGGGCGCTCGGGGAAATTCCCTGATTCGAAATAACAATTTGAACTACTGCTATAAGAATAAGAATGACCACTGAAGCTAGTGCTGGAATCTTCCACGACAGCGATTTTTCCTGGCGAGTTACATTTAAGACATTGTTTTCAGCGAGTGAATCTTGAATTCGCTGGCTTGCAATAGCATGCTGATCGTCATAAAGGTCTATCAATATTTTTGGATCAATTCCTATACGTACGGCGATATTGCGGAGATGGCCACGTGCATATGTATCACCGCCACAGTGAGCGAAATTATTAGATTCCATTTCGGCAAGAAGAGTGACGCGAATATTTGTGGAATCTGAGAGAGCCTGAATGCTTAAGCCGGTGGCCTCGCGGGCATCACGAATTGTTCTGCCTAGAGTCATGTGAGCACCGCCTTGAGATTTGAATCAATAACCTCAATTATAACTTTAGACCCGATGCCCACTAAATGGAAGCGGGCAGAAAAATTAATAGTCTCGAAGAGTCGCTAGCACCGAATCAAGTTCGTCAGGCTTAACCATCACTGTTCGCGCCTTAGATCCTTCAGAGGGCCCGACGATTCCGCGCGACTCCATGAGGTCCATAAGTCTGCCAGCCTTAGCAAAACCGACTCTCAGTTTTCGCTGAAGCATTGAGGTTGATCCGAATTGAGTACCTACTACTAATTCAACTGCTTGAATCAAAATTTCTAGATCGTCGCCAATTTCTTTATCGATGTTCTTATTGGCTTGGGCAACCTGAGTTACATCATCGCGATAACGTGGAGATAACTGTTTCTTGACATGGCCAGTAACTGCTTCGATTTCTCGTTCTGAAACATACGCACCTTGAATACGTATTGCTCTACTTGCACCCATTGGGATGAAGAGAGCATCGCCTTGCCCAATAAGCTTTTCGGCTCCTGGGCTATCAAGGATGACTCGGCTATCTGCGAGCGAAGATGTTGCAAAGGAAAGTCGTGAAGGGACATTCGCCTTAATGAGTCCTGTAACAACGTCGACCGATGGGCGCTGAGTCGCTAAAACTAAATGGATTCCAGCTGAACGCGCTAATTGAGTGATGCGCACAACGGATTCCTCTACTTCACGAGCTGCAACCATCATGAGGTCTGCAAGCTCATCAATAATTACAAGAAGGTATGGATACGGTTCGACGATCCGATCAGATCCTGGTGGTGCAACAACTTTTCCGGCGCGTACTGCCTTATTGAAATCATCAATGTGCCTATAGCCGAAGGTTGCTAAATCTTCGTATCGGAGATCCATCTCGCGTACAACCCATGTCAGCGCATCTGCCGCCTTTTTGGGGTTAGTGATGATGGGA
>WLME01000061.1 GCA_009700365.1 Actinomycetota bacterium
AGATGTGGCAGGCCACAAGCAAACTCAACTACTTCAAGGCCGCGGGTAACTTCACCGAGAGCATCACTGAGGACCTTGCCATGTTCGGCAGTGATAACTGCAGCTAACTCCTCTTTGCGGGCGTTGAGAATTTCACGAAAGGCGAAAAGTGTCTGCACGCGTTTAGTCAGTGATGTCTGCGCCCATCCCTTTGCAGCTTGTTGAGCGGCTTTAACTGCTTCGTCGAGAACTTCTGGTGTAGCAAAAGCCACATTGGCAGTTACTGCACCTGTTGCCGGATTGAAAATCTCTCCTGTCGAAGTGGGCTTAACTCCATAGTCAGAGCCATTAATCCAGTGGTTAATTGTTGTAGTCACGTGTGGTTACTTATTGCTTCCGGTGTAGTGGTGGGCAATTGTCGCAAATGCTTGGTCAAGGATTGCAAAGCCTTCTCTTACTTCTTCTTCTGAGACATTGCATGGAGGGCAGATATGCATTCTGTTGTAATTATTAAATGGCATAAGACCTAACTTCTTGCAGGCCGCGACTAGCTCATTCATTGCCGGGCTTGAAGCTCCATAAGGAGCCAGTGGAGCACGTGTTGCTCGGTCAGAGACTAGATCCATCGCCCAGAAAACGCCCTTGCCGCGAACTTCGCCAATCACTTTATGTTTGGCCATGAGCTCATTCAAAAGAGGTTTGATGACAGTCTCGCCTATGTGTGCAGCATTTTCGACCATCTTTTCATCGGCCATTACATTGAGAGTGGCAACTGCAGCAGCGGTCGCAAGTGGGTGCCCGCTATAGGTGAGCCCGCCTGGGAAGACGCGGTCGTTGAAAGTCGCTGCGATTTCATCGCTGATGATGACTCCGCCAAGTGGAACGTAACCACTGTTAACGCCCTTTGCAAAGACAATCAAATCTGGCTCGGCCTGTGAATGCTGATAAGCAAACCATTTTCCAGTACGGCCAAAACCTGACATTACTTCGTCTGCGATCCACTTAATCCCGTATTTGTCGCAGAGCGCACGAACGCCTTCTAGATATCCTGCTGGAGGAACAAGTACTCCGGCAGTTCCGACAACGGATTCAATCAAGATTGCTGCAATAGTTGCAGGGCCTTCAAAGATAATTACTTGTTCAAGGTGTTCTAACGCGCGCTTGCACTCTTCTTCCTCGCTCTGCGCCCAGAAAGCTGAGCGGTAAAGATAAGGTCCAAAGAAATGAACATGACCGTAGGCGTACTCATTTGGCCAACGTCGAGGATCTCCAGTTGATGCAATTGCCGCAGTTGTATTGCCATGGTAGCTGCGATAGAACGAGAGAACCTTGTGCCGGTTTGTATGAAGTCTTGCCATGCGAATTGCATTTTCAACGGCATCCGCGCCACCATTAGTAAAGAAGACTTTGTTATGGTTCGCCGAAGCACGTTCTGTGATCTTCTGTGCTGCCACACTGCGGGCATCGTTTGCGTGTTGAGGCGCAACAGTCGTAAGTAAGGCAGCTTGCTCTTGAATTGCCTTAACAACCTTAGGGTGCTGGAATCCAATATTGGTGAAAACTAACTGGCACGAGAAATCAAGATATTTCTTTCCATCAAAATCCCAGAAATAGCTGCCTTGGCCACCGGCGACAGGCAATGGTGAAATCTGAGATTGTGCCGACCATGAATGAAATACATGGGCGCGATCAAGGTCAAATACTTCTTTACCGCGACTTGGATTTGCTGGAGGCTGAGTCATAGCCTTATCTAATCAGTTAATACGGAAAAAGGTGAGCGTTAACTTCGAATAACCAGCGCTACTCCAGCCGCGGTCATACCGATGCCTACAAGACCCAACGGAATAACTTTTTCATGTAATAAGAGAAAAGCTTGGAGCACAGCCATCGGTGGTACGAGATAGAGAAGGCTAGATACCTTCGCAGCTGATCCTTGATTGAGCAACCATAGAAGCAAAAGAACTGCGGCAATCGAGGTGACGAGAACAGCCCACAACATCGCCCATAGAGAAGTGTGAGTAACTTCGAAACGAGTACTACCGCGAAGTATTGATATTACGAGCAGACCGATCCCTGCAACCGCAAATTGATACGTTGTGCCGATCATTAAGGGTATTGAATGGCCAATCTTTTTTTGTAAAAGTGTGGCGATAGTACTTCCGGCAAGTGCGAGAAAGAGAAAACCTAGCGTTTCCGCTGTGAATCCCCCGGATTGAGAGAGCTTTGGAAGCACAACAAGGATTACTCCAGAAAGTCCAAAGACGAGTCCAACCAACTGCCTCCTTGAAAGTGCTTCCCCCAACAACCTGACTGCCATCAAGGAAACAAGGATTGGCTGCATGCTTGTAATTACCGAAGAAAGCCCAGAAGGTGCGCCCAGCTCAATCGCATACCAAACGCCCGCCAGGTAAAGACCATGAAGCGAAATTCCAATCAGAAGCGACGCGCTGAAATCTCTACGCGAAAGCCGAATCGGCTGACGAAGTGCGAGAGTGAGTAGAAATAGAATCGCAGTCGCTAGAAGCAAGCGAATCGAGAGGAAGAAGAGCGCATCTGCATCTTCAAAGGCGTAACGAGCTACAACAAATCCAGAGCTCCAGATGACTATAAAGAACCACGGTGCAGCGCTAGTAAGTCGCTTCATGCTGCTGAGTTGCAAATAACTTAGTGGGTTGGAATCGAGACTGGCTTCTCGTACTCAGTCACCATTCCGATAATACTTATGATTAAGGCACCCACGGCTATAAGTGTGAGCCACCAACCAATAATGAGACCTAGTCCCATTGCAGTCGCGCTTACTGCAACAGGAAGTGGCCACCATGAATGCGGACTATAGAAACCGAGTTCGCCGGCATCATCTGCAATCTCTGCTTCAAGATTATCTGAAGGAATATCCACGCCAATACGCTTTTGTGTAAACCAAAGATAGAAACCAACCATTCCTGCAAGACAGGATGCAAGAATCATTCCAGTGATGCCAACTGCCTCGCCACCCACTTCGTAGTAGACGATCGCCATAATGACATAAAAGACTGCAAGGCCAGTGAAGAGTTTCCAATTAGCTTTCATGCTTAATGTCCTTCAGTCTTAATGTGAGGATGGTGGAGATCAAATGCAGGGCGCTCTGAACGAATTCGTGGCATTGAGGTGAAGTTGTGACGTGGAGGTGGACATGATGTCGCCCATTCGAGCGATGCTCCGTAACCCCAAGGATCATCCACTTCTACCTTTGGAGATTTACGTGTGATCCACACATTGATAAAGAACGGAATCATCGAAAGTGCAAGTAAGAATGAGCCAACTGTCGAAATCATATTCATGCCAGTGAAGCCATCGGTTGAAAGGTAATCCGCGTAGCGGCGAGGGAATCCCTTAATTCCGAGCCAATGTTGAATCAAGAAAGTTAAATGGAAGCCAAAGAAAAGGGTCCAGAAGTGAATTTTACCTAGTCGCTCGTTGAGCATTCGCCCCGTCATCTTTGGCCACCAGAAATAGAACCCTGCAAACATTGCAAAGACCACAGTGCCAAAAAGTACGTAATGGAAATGTGCAACAACGAAATATGAAGCAGAGACAGCGAAATCCATTGGTGGTGAAGCGAGAATAATTCCAGTCAAGCCACCGAAGAGGAAGGTGACAAGGAAGCCCATAACCCACAACATTGGCGTTTCAAAGGTGACATGGCCACGCCACATAGTTCCAATCCAGTTGAAGAACTTAACACCTGTAGGAACGCCGATAAGGAAGGTCATAAAGGAGAAGAACGGGAGAAGCACTTTTCCAGTAGCAAAGAGGTGGTGTGCCCATACAGCCACAGAGAGAGCAGAAATAGCTATCGTTGCTGCAATCAAACCTTTATAGCCGAAGATTGGTTTACGGCTGAAGACAGGCAATATTTCTGTTGCAATTCCAAAGAATGGAAGCGCAAGGATATAAACCTCAGGATGGCCGAAGAACCAGAATAAGTGCTGCCATAACATCGCTCCACCATTTGCGGGATCGAAGAGATGCGTGCCAAAGAGTCGATCAGATTCAAGCCCTAACAGCGCCGCAGCAAGTGGCGGGAAGGCTAAAAGCACAAGAATCGACGTGAGAAGTACATTCCAAGAAAAAATAGACATACGGAACATAGTCATTCCTGGTGCGCGCATCGTAAAAATAGTTGTAATGAAGTTAACGCCACCCAGAATGGTTCCAAGACCTGAAATTGCAAGTCCCATCACCCAGAGATCACCACCGATACCCGGTGAATATGTTGAGTTAGCAAGAGGTGCGTATGCGGTCCAACCAAAAGATGCAGCTCCACCTGGAGTAATAAATCCGATAGTTGCCTCTATCGAACCAAAGAAAAATAGCCAATACGAGAGCATATTAAGTCGAGGGAAAGCGACATCTGCTGCACCAATTTGAAGAGGCATGATGACATTGGCGAAACCTACAAAGAGCGGTGTTGCAAACATCAACAACATAATCGTGCCGTGCATTGTGAAGATTTGGTTGTACTGCTCAACGCTTAAGAATTGCAGTCCTGGACGAGCAAGTTCAATTCGAAGCAATAGCGCTAGAAATCCACCGATTAAGAACCAGGCAAAGGAGGTACCAAGATATAAATAACCAATGCGCTTGTGATCTGTAGACGTAATGGTCTTTACAAATTGGCTTCCGAGGGAAGTTTTCTCGACTCCCTGGCGTGGAGTTGAAACTGTTGGACGGTCTGCAATTATGGTCATGCTGCGCTCGCCTTCAAGGAGTCAAGATACTTTTGATACTGCTCTGGTGTTACGACCTTTACTTTAAAAATCATTTGAGAGTGATTACGACCGCAGAGAATGTTGCAGCGACCCGGGTATTCACCAAGCTTGTTGGCGGTAAATTGCAAGTGGTTGGTTTCCCCAGGCAAGTTTTGAATTTGAATCATAAAAGCTGGAATCCAAAAACCATGAACTACATCGTTTGAGGTAAGAGTAAAGCGAACCTTTTCCCCAAGAGGCATGTAGAGAGTCGGTGGATTTGCTGGAGTGCCAGTTACTACAGCCTTCGAACCGGCTTCAGGATAAGCAAATTGCCACGACCATTGAATTCCTTCGACAGAAATTTCGTGCTTCACTGGTGAAGTCTTATCCGTTATTTGATTCTCTTTCACAGCTGTGAAATAGAAGAGCACTGCCACAATTGCAAGCGGAATAATTGTGTAAAGAATTTCAACTGGAATGTTGTACTGCGTCTGTTTAGGGAACTCGCCCTTCTTTGGATTGGCGCGATGAAAAACTGCCGGCCAAAGAATCAAAATGAGAGTGATTACACCTACGACTCCGGCTGCGATCCAGGAGTATTGCCACAGTGACAGAGAAATGTCGTTAACGCTCGATACGCCTTTAGGAAATCCCAGACCAGAAATATGTTGCGAGTCGAAGGAACAACCACTGAGGAGTAGAAGCGCGGGCGCCAAGAGGGCCGCGACTCGAACTGGGCGCCAGTTGCGCGGAGCGTGAGGTGACATGGAGTAAAGGATAGTGGCGCAGTGTGCATGCATCACTCTGAGCGAGTAGCGTTCATCCGGTGGTTCGTGTCACAGGAAATTTCACCTCAGAGACCCAACTTCACCATGCCGCAAGAGCGGCACTTTTAGAGGCTTTTGATCAAGGGTGGGCTGACCCAAAGAAGCTATCTCAGAGTTCCTCTAGGGCGGCAATTCTTCGCAATCAAGCTATTGAAAATATCGCCTCACGCCTCGGAGTGCCTGCCGGCTCCATCGAAATTCTGGGCGAACCATCACTTGGGCACTTTTTAGGGATTTCGGGGCTGCTGAGAAAGGACGACACATTTACCTACTCCGCAATTGATAAGGGCAAGATTCGAGCTGTTGCTCGCGCGCATCCGGGTCTTTCTACAGAACTCTCGGTTGATTCTCTAGGACAGATTCTTCTGCCTGGAAATCCACCAGAAGATTCAGTGATCTCTCTTCAATTAGCAAATGGTGAGACTGGCGTAATTCAAAGCCTTGAAAACTTCATCGATTCAAAGAATCTTATTTCAGTCGATGCAACATCGTCGGGGCCTCGGGTTCAGTTGCCGCCTCGATGGGACACGGCCCTCTTTGATTCTCAATCGTGGATGGGGCCAAGCGGTCTTGGCATTCTTGCGATAAGCAACTCCGCCAAATTCCAGTACCCATTGCCTCACATCGCACCAATTAAATCTCCGGGTAGTTACTCACTTCCTTTGCTATTAGCTTCATCTGTCGCTCTGGAAAATTTCCTTCCGGAAGATTCATCGATTCGAGATTACGCGATCAAAACACTTGCAACCATTGCAAACTCTCAGATAGTTGCGTTGGATTCGCCAGCGCTCCCGCACATTTTTTCTATGACAATTTCAGGGGTAGCTGGAGAAAATGTTGTCCGAAGACTTGCCGAACTCGGTTTTAGCGTCGATTCAGGATCGGCCTGCTCTCCCGAAGATTTGCAACCGAGCCATGTCCTTGCAGTCATGGGGTATGAAACGACTGGCCACTTACGATTTACATTGCATTCTGGAACTTCTCAAGACCACATCGATGCGCTATCGAATGCAATAAGCCAAGTAATCTCAGAATTACGAAGCTAAGTGCGCGGAAATATCTGTAGCAGCATCTGAGCCGTATGCATCTTTAAATCGGCTCACAAATTCGTCCTTAGTAAATCGATACTCCTGAGTACCTGTTGTTTCAATGACGTAGGTTGCAATCATTGATCCAAGCTGGGCGCATCTTTC
>WLME01000062.1 GCA_009700365.1 Actinomycetota bacterium
AATGATGATTTAGCAGTTCCGGCAGCACTTGCCTCAATATCTGAAGCACTTCGCGCAGGAAATAGCGCTATCACCGCCGGAGATCAGAGCGTAATTGCATCCTCGGCTAATGAAATCCGCGGAGCCCTCGAGGTTCTTGGTTGCGATCCATTTGATTCAGCATTTTCTTCTGACACCCAGGGTGAAGATATGACTGCAGCTCTTGATGGCGTTATCCAGTTGGCTTTGGCGCAGCGCACAGCGGCGCGAGAACGTAAAGATTTCGCTGCATCTGATCAAATTCGCGATGGCCTTGCGGCTCTTGGAATTACTATTGAAGACACTGCACAAGGGCCGCGCTGGTCAATCTCTAGAGATGGAAAATAAAAATGGCCGGTAATGCAAAACCTCGCGGTGCAGTTCGTAAATCAAAGAAAGGTCCATCGGCCGGAACCGGTGGAAACAATAAGCGTCGCCTTGAAGGCAAAGGACCAACTCCAAAGGCTGAAGATCGCCCGTATCACGCAGCTGCAAAACGTAAAAAGGCTGCAGAGCGCGCTTCAACAAAAAATCCAGCTGCTGCAAAGAAGACCGCTGGAGCGCCACGTAAGTATTCAAAGGGCGATGGACTTCGAGGTGAAATTGTTGCAGGACGTAACGCAGTCCTTGAAGCACTTCGTGAATCTGTTCCTGCCACCGAATTACTTGTTGCGCGTAGCATCGATGTTGACGATCGCGTCGCAGAATCTTTACAGATTGCTCTAAACCTTGGACTTTCAATCCGCGAAGCTCACCGCGCTGAGGTAGAAGGAATTTCACCTAATAGCCAAGGAATTATTCTTTCGATTAAACCTTTCCAATATTCATCTTTTGAAGAAATTGTCCAACGCGCCAAAAATCCCATGTTGTTAGTTGCACTCGATGGTGTAACTGATCCCCGAAACTTAGGTGCAATTGTTCGAAGCGCTGCAGCTTTTGGAGCATCCGGAGTCTTGATGACCGAACGTCGCGCAGCAGGTATGACTGCATCGGCATGGAAATCCTCTGCCGGCGCAGCAGCTCGTCTGCCCATCGCACAGGTGACAAACCTTGCTCGCACAATTGATGAAGCAAAGAAGCTGGGCTGTTTCGTCGTAGGTCTCGATGGTGAATCCGATACTGCGATTGCCGATATGAAGGTAGCTACAGAAAACATCATGGTAATCGTGGGCTCTGAAGGCAAGGGTTTGGCGCGCCTTACACGCGAAAAATGCGATCTCATTGTTTCAATTCCTATTAGCGCCACTACTGAATCACTAAATGCATCTGTTGCGACTTCGATTGCGCTGTACGCAGTAGATGAGGCTCGTCGTAAAGGATAGATAGCATGGCTTTCCAACGTTTCATTGTTTGCGGAGATTCCTACTCAGAAGGAATGACTGATGAAATTGTCGATGGAAAATACCGTGGATGGGCAGATCGAGTTGCGGACCAAATGTCTCGTTCGCATCCAGAATTTACATATATGAACCTTGCAATTCGCGGAAAGTTAATTGCACAGGTAGTTACAGACCAGGTTCCAATCGCCCTCAAGTATGTAACCGGAAAAGATACTTTGATTTCTTTTCACGCAGGTGCCAACGATGCGCTCCGCCCAGGTTATCAATCAGATGTCGTAACTGCGCTTTATCAAGAGACTGTTCGAACGATTGCAGCATCAGGTGCGACCGTACTTCTCTTTACCGTTTTGGAGAAAACTGGAAATAAAGGGAAAGGCTCAGAAATTTGGGAGAAGAGGTTCTCTGAATTCAATAAATCAGTCAGGGCCGTTGGCGCCGAGGTTGGCGCAATAGTTGTAGATGCGAATGAAGAACATTTCCTAAGCGACCGCCGATTCTTAGCCTTTGATCGCCTGCATTTAAATTCAATGGGCCATGATCGTTGTGCGCAGGCAGTACTAGAGCGGTTAGAACTTCCATTTGATCACACTTGGCGAACTCCTTTGCCACCTGCAAAGAAGACACCGTGGATTATTGAGAAATCGATCAGCGTTGCATGGTTCTTCGTCTTTGCACTACCTTGGATTATTAGACGTATCCAGGGCAAGTCATCGGGAGATGGACGAAGTTCTAAATACCCAACTCCAGTTAGATGGCCCTTACGCTCCAACTAAAGCTATAAGTCCCGCCAGATACTAAGAATTGAGGCAGCGTATCTGGACCACAGGATGCCGTACCAAGGCCGCGATGAGCAGCATCGATATGAACAATCGTGTTTCCAGTCGGAACTAACTCAACATCGTGTGTTGCATCAGCGAGCTGCGTAGCCCTAAATGGGTTTACTGAAACTTGCATAGGCTTATCCAAATCAATTCGAATACCTTGCCCGGCAGTATCTGTAAGCGTGAACCAGCGAACTCCTGCATGGCCACCATTTTCTTGTGGTCGAACATATGGGATGTACTGTTCTGAAACAGTTGAATCCCAGGTATGAACACGAGCTATCTTGCGATCTGGATACGTCTCATTAGGTCCAGCACCAAAGTACTTCAGGTTAGATAGCGCCCCATCAATTTCGAAATTGATTCCAACGCGTGCTAAATCTTCAAATTGCTTAGGTGTTGTGATTGTTTCTTTGACCTGATAACCGTTTTCAATCGGCGTGATTATTTGTAGGTGCTTGACCTTGAAGCCGGTACTTGTCTGCCAAATACTTGATACTTTGAAAGAGGTGGCACTTTCAGTAATTGTGCAATCAATACGTTCAAGATCGCGTACACCGTATTGCTCCCATTTATTGGTAATCCGAGCAATGCGATCGTTATCCGTAGGTGCGCGCCACAACGAAAGTTCAGGCGCAAATTTCGCAAAAGGAATCTGTATTTCTCCCGCGTCATTAACGGCCTCTTCAAATAGATCGCTGGTGTGGCTCTTAGAAATCACTTCTTTCTTTGAAGTGAGAGCGAACTGGTTCCAGCCAACTTCTTGGCCCGCGGGCGCCCATTCAGTTCTACTTTTTCGAACTATCGTGAAGTTGATAAATCGTTCACCGGGCCCATCTGAATTATTGAGATCCCAAGACTTAACAGTGACCTTGGCACTTTTCTGTGGAGCGATACTTGGTAAAGAAACCTTGCCGCTATCGACGACTTCGCCATTTCGATTAATGCTCCAGAAGCATTCAAAATCAGCTAAATCCTTGAAGAATTGGCGGTTTGTGACGGTGAATATTCCTGATGATGCTCTCGTTGAAGCGATGGTGACAGGCGCTGCGATTGCCTTAAATTCATGCATCGCTGGTTTTGGTGAACGATCCGGAAAGACCATTCCATCACAGACGAAATTTCCATCGTGAGGAGTTTCGCCAAAGTCTCCGCCGTATGCAGAACGAGTTGTCCCGTCTGCAAGTGTTTGCTCGATTCCGTGATCCCAGAATTCCCAGATGAATCCACCTTGCAAACCAGGTGTTGAGTGAATTGCTTCCCAATACTCTTTGAGGTTTCCATTCGAGTTACCCATTGCATGGGAGTACTCGCACATAATGAGAGGACGATCTTGCTTACCTGATTTCGCATAGTCAAGGATTGCTTTAATTGATGGATACATTGGACAGACAACATCTGTCAATGAATGCCCCCCGCGCCAATCTCCATTGATGCCGCCTTCATAATGCAGTGGTCGTGATGGATCGAGCGCTCGCGCAAATGAAGCAGCAGCTTCATGATTCTTGCCTCGTCCAGATTCATTTCCAAGCGACCAGAAGATTACTGATGGGTGGTGCATATCGCGCTGGACCATGCGACCAACTCGTTCAACGAATGCTGATGCATATCGAGGATCGTTAGAGATTGAATCGTAGAACGCATGGGATTCAATATTTGCTTCGTCAATAACATAGAAACCGAGCTCATCGCAGAGATCAAGAAATGCTGGGTCGTTTGGATAATGCGATGTACGTACCGCGTTAAAGTTCCAACGCTTCATTTCGAGCAGGTCTTGGCGCATGTCATCACGCGATAAGACTCGACCCGTATGGCGATTGAAGTCGTGGCGATTTACTCCGTAGAGGTAGATCGCTTCCCCATTGACCAACATCTCGCGGCCTTTGATAACGACAGAGCGGAAACCGATCTTCTGTTGCGAAATTTCAATGACGGTGCCAGTTGGGCTAATTAGCTCGATACGAAGTGTGTATAAATGAGGGGTTTCAGCAGACCATGCAGCAATCTTTGGAATCGTGGTTTCAAGGACGATATGCCCAGGCCACGGTGATTTGAGCTTGAGGCGACTAGCCTTTGCCGATTCTGGGATGTCTCCACGCCAATATTCGCCGGCAAAAAACTTGCGATCTGCTTCGCGAAGTTCGGGAGTCATTTCAGTCCAGAGTGGAGTTTTATGATCTTTATAGGTTTGCAATAACTGTGCTGATTTAACTTTAGGAAGCTCTTCAATGGATGCACGAAGCGTGTAACCGTCTACGTTTTCGCCACCTATCGAACCAATAATTGCATCAATCTTTAAGGTACCGGTTGTGCCGTCACTCTTGAGCCCAGCAGTTGTTTCGAATTTTTCAAGGTACACACGATTTGTGGCATACAGTTTTACCGAACGAGTAATTCCACCATGCCACCACTGATCTTGATCTTCGATATAGGTTGCATCAGACCACTTAGTAACTTTAATCTGAAGAGTATTTTTTCCACGCCTAATGTATGCCGTGATATCAAATTCAGCCGCCAGACGAGAATCTTTTGTTAGCCCGACTTCAGTGCCATTAACAATAATGACAGCAACGGATTCGTAACCACCCAAATGCAGAACAATACGTTTTTCTCCCCATGAAGCTGGGATTTCAAAATCTCTTTCGTATATTCCAGTTGGGTTGAACTCTGGAACTTCTGGTGCCACGTGATTCCATGGCATCTGAGTATTGGTGTAGTGGGGTTTATCAAAAAATATGTCGCTTGCTGGTTGCATAGTCCACAACCCAGGGACAGGAATACTTGTCCAGCGCTTTCGTGAATCATCAGTTGGCGAATTAAGTAATTGAAAACGCCAGGTTCCGTCGAGTGAAATTGTTTCAAAATGTTCGATGTTGAGCATTCCTAGACGGTTGATTGAATTGGTTTCAGGACTCATCCAGTAGTTAGGCAACATGTTGAGAATCCTCTCATTTATCCGCATTTATAGGTATAAAAAGGTGGATTTTTACAATCTGACAATAACTGCCATAATTGCGACCGCAGTACGCCTCCCTAGCTCAGTGGTAGAGCAGCTCACTTGTAATGAGCAGGTCATCCGTTCAATCCGGATGGGGGGCTCCAGTTTTACTCCACACGCACTGGTTAGGAGTCAAGATGTCACAGAACTCTTTTCCTCACGATTCATTCGATGATCTTCTCGCAGCTAATAGCGAATACCAAAAAACATTCAAATACTCCGAACTCACTGGATCTGCCGCAAAGGGTTTAGCGATTGTTACCTGTATGGACTCTCGTATTAATCCATTATCTGTAGTTGGAATGCGTTCCGGAGATGCGAAGATTTTGCGCAACGCAGGAGCTCGAGTTACTGAGGATGTCCTTCGAACGCTAGTTTTGGCAACCTACTTACTGAATGTGAATCGAATCTTGGTAATGCCACATACCGACTGCCGAATGGCGCAAGGCGAAGAATCTGCAATTCACAAGTTAATTGATGAGCAGTACGGAGTGAACACCTCGAGTCTTGAATTTAGAACGACTACAGACCAATTAGGTGCGCTTGCAAGTGATATCAACCGAGTTCGGTCTTATCCGCTACTTCGCGATGGTGTTGTTGTGGCAGGAGCAATTTACGATGTTAAGACAGGATCAATTACTCCGTACGAGGGTTAGTACGGCGAACAGGCATTCTGGTGATTGGGTAGCTTAAATCTTCCAAGAATTCGCGTATCAACAGCTGGGCTAGCGCAGGCTTTTCTTTAATGAATTTATGAGATGTGCCGGGCACTATTGCGAGTTGGCCCAGCGGGATGCTTTCATAAAGATCTGCAGTATGAGCGTGTTTTACGACGTCATCATCACCGGCCATAACCATTACAGGGCACTGGATTGAAGCTAAATCAGCTGCTGTCAGATCTGGTTCAGATTTTTGAATTTCGATCATTTTCTTAATTTTTAGACCCAAAGTTTCAGGCGCATCGGGTGAAGTTTTGTTGTACTCCTCCTGGTTCTCTTCTGAGATAAATCCATCAAAATCTGCAATCGGAGTAAGGCCACTTGGGTGGAAATTAGCGCCTAGTGTGATGATGGAGCGAACAAGTTCGGGACGTTGCATTGCAACCATGAGCGCAACGATTCCACCATCGCTATATCCAATGAGATGTGCAGGCTCTTTAACAACCTGATCGAGATATGCAATCGCTTCATCAGTCTGAAATTGGTAGTGAAAACTTTTTTCGCGCTGCCCCGTAAAGCCATGTCCTGCGCGATCGTAGGCAAATACGTGAAAATCTTCTTCAACTGCAGGAAGAATGTATGAATCCCAATGCGATGTTTGGCTTAGGCCACCGTGAAGCAAAACCAGAGCTTCGCCATTGTTATCCCACTCGTAAGAGAAAACCTTATGCCCAGCAACTTCAAGATACTCAGGCATTTTAAAGAGTATCCATAATGTGGCGATTGCCGCGATCGAATGTCAGATAGTTCCAAGTCC
>WLME01000063.1 GCA_009700365.1 Actinomycetota bacterium
TCTCAAAATATTGAAAGAGAGCACTCTTATCCTTGGTCATCTGCAACACCTCAACCCCACAGGGATGATGATCGTCGCGAACGTCATGGACGTAATCGCTAAATTATTTTAAGGCGAATCCAGACTTTCTCAATCTATCTAGCAAATCCTGCACAATGTAGGCGAAAACAAGAAATGAAAGTGCGGTTAAAGCCCAGTTTGCAAGGATTTGAACCCAGACGGGTGATATCCGAGTACCCCACAGTCCAGCTAAGAGTAGAGAAAACAGGATTGCCCGAAAAGTTTTGTGTGAATTAATGTTTAAGCGACTTACTCCAATAGCTAGTAAAGCTACGCACCAAAGCTTATATGCAACCATCGAAACGCCTAGAAAACAAAGTAGAAATATTGCGCCAGAGACTCTAACTAGAGTTTGTGAAACTTCATCACTATTTATCAGGTTTGTAAACTTGGAAAGTGTTGTCGGGCGGAAAATCCTTAAAAATATGTAAAAGGCTAACCAGAGAAGTATTGATCCGATCGCCAAAAGGATTGTTACCGTGGTTGAAATTTCCCCATAGTCGTAGCACTTATTCATAGTTTGTGTGTAGTAGACGATATTTCCAAACGTCCAAGACCTACAGTGAATTTGATTTCCGAGGATTGTGCCTATGTCTCGAATCCAAAAGAGGGCAAAGAATAAAGTCGCCAACATGGCCCAAAAGAAATCTTTGAATTTAGTGAAAGCCAAAAATATTGCCGCCGGATAAACCTTGGCACCGATGAGCAGAGCTGGAATCCAGAAGAACCATTTATTTCTTTGATGAATTATTGAAAATAAGAGGATAACCGTAAAAATCATCACTAAAGAGTCGCTGTTGGCTCGTTCGGCAAGGAAGAAGATTGGAGGAGAAAAAGCTACAAGATAAGCCCACTTAACATTGGAGACAAAGTATTTAGTCACAAAACCAAGACAAATGGCGATTAATAGGGCGTTTAGCCATCCGAATATTAAAAAGTAGTCATTTGAAAGATGAAGGAATTGAACCAGGTGAATTATCCAAACTCCATAACACCAAGGCCGCTCCCAAGGATCGCAAACTCCATTTATGACATCATGCAGGGGGACCCCTCTGCAATCGCCCAAAGTTAAGACAGCTTGTAAATCCATGAATGGGCTCGGTCCCGGCGAATAGCCCATGAGGTAAGCAAATTTCGGAAATGCCATGGTAAGTGAAAACGTGAAGAGCCAGGAGACAGATAAAATCACGGCGTCACGGGTTTTAAGCATTAGAGAACTTTACTTTGTAAGTGCGCCGCCTGCATCTCGACGGCTTCCTCGTTTTAGCCTTCTTTAAACCCTACCTTTTTGGCCAAGATTGAAATAATCTTTGAGTGTTCATTTCGAGATCGGAGAGATTATGGCAAAGCTAGTAGAAGTAACGGTTGCAAAGCCACATCTAGGTAAAGGTGAAGAATTCTTGGCACTCTGCGCTAAGTTCAAGAAGATGGTCATGGCTGCCGGAGTAGAAGAAGTTTGGTTTAACACAGGAAATGTTGGAAGACATTTCGGCTGCGTTATCGCATATCAAGTCTTCTCAAGCGGAGAAAGTAATGGAAAGATTAACGACGTACTGAATGACGATCCTGAATTCAGCGCTGAGCTTCGTAAAATGTCAGCTATCTGCGACTGGATTTCACACGATTCTTATTATCAAACTTCGATTTAAACCTGAGGTTTGTGCAATAGAGAAAGGCTGGGGCTATTCGCCTCAGCCTTTTTTATTGATCCAACTAAGTGGGTTGTGAGGGACTCGAACCCCCGACCCAGGCATTAAGAGTGCCTTGCTCTACCAACTGAGCTAACAACCCATTTAAGCGTCGAAATGCTTAAATGCAGGACAGACCCTACCAGCGTGGCGCGCCTTGCTGAACCATCTTTTCAAGGCAAAGATAGTGAGATGTCTCGCTGGGAAATACGGATAGCCACATGTGTGGCAGCTGCACTGGTTGGGTTTACCCCGGCCACTGTGAAGGCTGCAGATACGCAGCCAGGGCTTGCTACAACAGTTCTTGAGACTCTTTCTGTAAAGGGCAGAGCGCCCAAGACCGGATACTCGCGCGACCAATTTGGGCAGGCTTGGGCAGATGTTGACCACAACGGTTGTGATACCCGCAATGATATTTTGAAGCGAGATCTAATAGAGATTATGTATAAAGCCGGTACCAAGAATTGCGTGGTGGCTTCTGGAACATTGATGGATAGATATTCCGGCGAGACAATTAATTTTGTCCGTGGAAATATCACAAGTATGGAAGTTCAAATTGACCATGTTGTCGCCCTTTCCAATGCGTGGCAGACGGGCGCATTCAAACTCACTGCAGATCAGCGAAAGGCGCTCGCTAACGACCCTATGAATCTATTTGCCGTAAAGGGCAGCCTGAATCAACAGAAGAGTGACGCAGATGCCGCAACGTGGTTGCCGCCCCTCAAGAGCTTTAGATGTAAGTATGTCGCGCAGCAAATAGCAGTGAAAGCTAAATATTCGTTTTGGATAGTCCCACCAGAAAAGGCAGCGATGGTTGCGATTTTAGCGAAATGCCCAACTCAGAAAGTTCCGGTTAGTTAGGAAGATCTACTGTGTAATGGACTCCGCTGAATTGTGTGCGCCATTCGGTAATTTCGGATTGCAGTAACTTCGCATCGGTCGTAGTTTCAAGAGAACGCGCAATAAAATCAGCGAGCTGATCCATATCCTTTACTTTCATTCCTAAACGAACAATTTCTGGAGTCCCAATACGTAGACCATTAAGGTCACCATCAACAGGCGCAATAGGTAAACCGATTCCGCATGCGAGTAAACCGGAATCTCCCATGCGTTTTGCTGCAGTCTGGCCGCCTCCGTACGGCGCTGCAAGAATCGCAAATTGATGGGACAAAGTGAATCCTTTATCTGCAGCATAGATATTAACTCCTCGACTCTGTAACTGATGCGCCAGAGCTTGCGAAGTTTTCACCATCATCTGCGCGTAATCCGCGCCAACAGCTTTCCAATCTTGAAGAGTTATTCCGAGTGCTGCAGTCTTGGCGGCATCAAAGTTGGCGGTAAGACCTGGGTAGGCAATGGCATCAAGTTTTTGAGCGATGGCATCATCATTTGTGACAACCAAACCGCCAGCTGGTCCACCAAGTGATTTGTATGTAGAGAAGGTCATTAAGTGCGCGCCTTCAACAAGTGGCTGCGGCCAAACCTTTCCAGCAATCATTCCGCATAGATGTGCAGCATCGAAGAGAACTTTCGCACCAACTTCATCAGCTATAGCGCGCACCTCTGCGATCGGGTGGTGAAAGAGATTGAGTGAACCTCCCACAGTGATCATTGCGGGCTTTACTTCATGAGCCAATTTTCTTAAAGCGTCGATATCAATTGTGTAGCCAGTTTCATCGACGGGAGCAGAGATTGTGTTGAGGCGATAGAGACCGGCAGAACCACCTTTATGGTGAGTGACATGCCCACCAATAGTTGGTGGGGGAGCGATGATGGTGTCGCCAGGTTCAGTAGTTGCCATAAACGCATACAAATTTGCGATGGCACCGGATGGAACCCGAAACTCTGCATAGGTAGACCCAAAAACTTCGCAGGCAAGTTCTTGAGTAATAATTTCAATCTGCTCAATTGCACCGAGCCCAGTTTCGTACTTATCTCCAGGGTGACCGAGCGATGCGCGAGATCCCATTCCGGATGAAAGAAGTTTCTCAGCACGCGGGTTGAGAATATTTGTTGCTGGGTTGAGATTGATACCTTCGATGTCGTGAAGGCGATGGTTTTCTTGGGCAAGCTCTTCAATCCAAGATTGAACATCGGAAGCAGATTTTGCATCAACTTGTGATGCGACTCTTGTTATCAGTTCTTGTGAAGCTTGCGTTGCCCAGTTCTGGGTCTTAAGAGACTGCGTCATGCACTTTATTAAAGTGCATCGCCTCCACGTTCACCAGTACGAATACGTATGACTTGCTCCACAGGAGTTACCCAGAGCTTTCCATCACCGATGGAGCCTGTATTTGCCGCACTAACAATGGTGTCGATAATTGATTGCGCTTCCGAATCTTCGGCAAGAACTTCAATGCGAACCTTTGGAATGAAATCAACGGTGTATTCGGCACCACGGTAGATCTCTGTGTGGCCCTTTTGGCGGCCAAAACCTCTGGTCTCAGAGACGGTCATACCTGCAACGCCGGCTGCTTGAAGCGCGACCTTGATTTCGTCGACCTTTGCTGGCTTAACGATTGCGGTGATGAGCTTCATGGTCTCTCTCTTCCTTTGGTTGCCAAGATCTTGATTGCCTAAATACTAGTAGCGGTTTGAATTTCCTGTGATGTCATAAGCAGATTCTGCATGGAAAGTTGTATCGAGCCCATTGAGCTCGTCATCTCGGTATACACGGAACCCAATAGTCTTTTGAATGGCTGTGGCAATAAGCCATGTCGCGGCAAAAGAAAACAGAGCAACGACAGCAAGTGCAATTACTTGTCGACCTAACTGAGTTGTTCCCCCGTTAAAGAAGAGACCATTTGCCCCAGCTTCATTCGCGGTAATAGTTGCAAGTAATCCAATTGCAACCATGCCGAGAATTCCCCCGACCCCATGGACTCCAACAACATCGAGTGAATCGTCATAACCAAATTTGTATTTACGCGTTACAGCCCAAGCCGATGCAACACCTGCAATAAGACCCAGAATGAGAGCCCCGAGAGGATTTACAAAACCACATGCAGGTGTAATTGCTACCGCGCCCGCTACGGCACCTGAGGCGACTCCAAGAGTCGTAGCTTTTCCGTCGCGCTTCTTTTCGTAGATCACCCAAGTCATAGCTGCTGCTGCAGTAGAGATTTGAGTATTGATCATCGCGGTTGCAGCAAGTGAACCTGCAGAAAGTGCCGAACCTGCATTAAATCCAAACCAACCAAACCAGAGCATTCCAGCACCCAGAAGAACCAGGGGCATATTGTGAGGACGCATTGGATCGCGTTTGAATCCATCGCGCTTTCCAAGAACAATTGCAAGCGCCAGGGCCGCAGCACCTGAATTAATCTCGACAACAGTTCCACCAGCAAAATCGAGTGCACGCAGCTTGTCTACGATCCATCCGCCAGTTCCACCTTGTGCGGCGAAGGCCCAATGTGCAACGGGGATATAAACCAGAGTAATCCAGACACCCACGAAGAGAACCCATGATCCAAATTTTGCTCTGTCAGCAATTGCACCTGAAAGCAGTGCAACTGTGATGATTGCAAAAGTTAACTGGAACATAGCAAAGGCAAGAACTGGAATCTGATGTCCTTCTGGACCGGTAATTTGATCAAGAGTCGAGGCGAGCCCCAAGTGATCGAAGCCTCCGATTAACCCACCTTGTGATTTACCAAATGCAAGTGAATATCCGTAGAGCACCCAGATAATTGTCGTTACACCCATAGCGGCGAATGACATCATCATCATATTAAGGGCAGATTTTGCGCGAACCATTCCGCCGTAGAAGACTGCCAAACCTGGCGTCATGAAAAGAACGAGTGCACCGCTTGCTAAAACCCAAGCTGTATCTCCGCTATTGATCGCCTGCATTCTTAATGAGTTTCCTTGTAACGTGCATATGATGCATTGATTTCAAGCTCAGCTTCATCATGGCCGACCCAATCTCCACCATGTACTTCTTTGCCAGGCTCGAGAGTTTTATACACCTCAAAGAAGTGCTTAATTTCATCAAGCTCGTAGGACGGCACATCTGATAAATCCTTGAGATTATTCTTACGAATATCGCCAGCTGCAACACACAGGAGCTTGTCGTCTCCACCTTTTTCATCGGTCATGCGGAACATTCCGATAACGCGACATGAGACTACGCAGCCGGGAAAAGTTGGTTCGTCCAACATAATCAGGGCATCAAGTGGGTCGCCGTCATTTGAAAGCGTGTTCTTCACAAATCCGTAGTCGTGAGGAAATCGCGTGGCAGTGAAAAGCATTCGATCTAGGCGCACTTCATGAGTGTCGTGATTGATCTCGTATTTATTTCGAGATCCTGCAGGGATTTCAACAACTACGTCGAAGATCATATGAACCGACTCTCTGTGCAGAATTACCTAAACAATTGTTAAGGAAGAAACTTGGGGTGAACGACGGGGCTCGAACCCGCGACATCTCGGACCACAACCGAGTGCTCTACCAGCTGAGCTACGCCCACCATGTGCTGTGCAGGGGCTACTTTACCCGTTTGACTCTTCAGCGGTCGAATTGGTTGCGGCGCTAATGAAGAGCGCCTGGCGGTAGTACGCCAGTTCAGCGATTGAATCGCGTATGTCGCCAAGCGCTCGGTGGTTTCCGGTCTTAGCAGGGGCGGCAAAGTAGGTCTTTGGATGCCAGCGACGCGCGAGCTCCTTGATCGAGGAAACATCGATTGTTCGGTAGTGCAGATACTCATTCAGTTTGAGCATATCTCGAGCGATGAAATTTCTATCTACTGACACCGAATTTCCGGCAAGCGGAGACTTTCCTGGTTCGGTACCCGCAGATTGAAGGTAAGAAAGTATTTGCCCTTCAGCATCCGAGACTGAAATGCCATTAGGAATCTCAGTGATGAGCCCAGATGTCGTATGCATTTCGCGAACAAAGTCATTCA
>WLME01000064.1 GCA_009700365.1 Actinomycetota bacterium
CTAGCCCCTGATGTCAGTTACCCGTTGAGGTTGGTCATGACGTGCTTGATACGGGTGTAATCCTCAAAGCCGTAATTGGAGAGATCCTTGCCGTATCCGCTTCGCTTAAATCCACCGTGTGGCATTTCAGCGACGATTGGGATGTGGGTATTAATCCAGACACAACCGAAGTCGAAGGCTTTAGCCATACGCATCGCCCGCCCATGGTCTTTAGTCCAGACAGATGAGGCCAGGCCATATTCGATGCCATTGGACATCGCAACTGCCTCTGCCTCATCCTTAAATTTTTGGATTGTTATGACTGGGCCAAAGATTTCAGATTGAATGAGTTCATCGCTCTGCTTGAGATCGGCAATAACGGTTGGGGCTACAAAGTATCCGGCGCGGTTTGTTGGTTGTCCCCCTGCCACGATGCGTGCATGCGATGGCGTACGGGAGATAAATCCATTGACGCGATCAAATTGTGATGCATTATTTACTGGTCCAACTATTACATCTTCATCCGGAGAACCCATGCCGATGTGGTTTGTTGCCTGGTCTGCAAGAAGTTTGACCATCTCGTCATACACACCCTCTTGGACAAGTACGCGAGTCGCAGCCGTGCAATCTTGACCAGAGTTAAAAAATCCTGCGATTGCAATACCTTCTGCGGCTGCTTGTAAATCTGCGTCATTAAAGACAACAACTGGGGCTTTTCCGCCTAGTTCGAGGTGGACGCGCTTGAGAGATTTGGAAGCCGCTGCTGCAACTTCCATTCCTGCACGCACGGATCCTGTAACTGAAACCATCGATGGAGTTGCGTGATCAACGAGCGCTGCACCAGTTGCTCGCTCGCCTGCAATCACATTGATAACTCCGTCAGGAAGAAATTCACCCATGATTCCGGCCATGAAAAGCGTTGATGCGGGAGTTGTATCACTTGGCTTGAGAACTACTGTATTTCCAGCAGCAATAGCAGGTGCCCATTTCCAGACAGCCATCATCATTGGGTAATTCCATGGAGTTACTTGGGCGCAAACACCGATTGGTTCGCGACGAATAAATGAAGTCATGCCATGCATATATTCGCCAGCTGATCTTCCTTCAAGATTTCGAGCAGCGCCAGCAAAGAAGCGAATCTGATCAACCATCGGTGGCATTTCTTCAGATGCTGTAAGGCTCTTTGGCTTGCCACAGTTCTCAGATTCGATATTTACAAACTCTTCTGCGCGGGCTTCGATCGCGTCAGCAATCTTAAGTAGCGCACGCTGGCGTTCAGATGGAGTCGAATCGCGCCACCCTGGAAATGCATCACTAGCAGATTTCATCGCCTTATCGATATCAGCTGCGTTCGATATTGGAGCTGTCGCAAAAGCTTCTCCTGTTGAGGGGTTTATAAGCGTTGTTGTTTCTCCAGATGCGCCATCAACAAATTTCCCGTTAATGAAATTTTGTAACTTCTTCATCTCTTATGCCTGCCCCTTCGTAGCGCGAACCATTTGGTCGCCATGATCATATGGATGTCGTGTGTAAGTCTCGAGCCAGCGCGCGATTGAGTATTTTCCAGCTTCGGTGTGCTCGCCAAATTTCTCTAGATCATTTTCTGTCAGACGCTTTACAACGTCGAGAGAAGCAGCGCGCACTGCTGCATACACTGCAATTGAGTTTTCAACTGGGCCATCTGCATAGGCAAGCTTTGGTTCATTTGCCCAAGCGGCTTCGTCATAACCTTGAATAATTGAACCTTCGGGTTCGGCTACAAGACGACGCAGACGTGCATACGACTGCGCTTCTGAATCTGCCATGTGGTGAATACATTGACGTGCTGACCATTCATTCTCGGCGTGAACATCCATTAAATCTGAAGTCACTGCGCGAGCAAGATTGAGAAAGTATTGCGATGCTGCTTCGTAAGCTGCAGCTGCTTCTTTTAAATCCACCGATGTCATGGAAGCGATACTAGTTAATTCTTCTCTTTCTCGGAAGCCGCGAGCTGCCCACATGCGCCATCAATTTCGCGGCCGCGGGTATCACGCACAGTGACAGGGACTCCGTAACCTTCAAGAATTCGAACAAATTCCGCCTCATCTTCACGACGTGAAGCAGTCCATTTAGATCCTGGAGTTGGATTGAGGGGAATCAAATTTACGTGGGCATTGCGATTCTTCAGTAAGCGCCCCAGTAAATCTGAACGCCACGATTGGTCATTAATATCGCGGATGAGTGCATATTCAATCGAATAGCGCCGACCGGTCTTCTTTTCATAGGCATCTGCTGCTGCCAATACTTCTCGAACATTGAAGCGATTGTTGATTGGTACAAGGCTGTCACGGAGTTCATCATCAGGAGTATGCAGCGATACTGCCAAAGTGCAGTTGATGCCTTCATCCATCAATCTTTCGATCCCTGGAACGAGTCCAACCGTTGAAACAACGACAGATCGCGCAGATATTCCAAGGCCATCGGGATTTGGATCTGTGATGTTATGCAAAGTGCGTACAACTGCGTTGTAGTTTGCAAGTGGCTCGCCCATTCCCATAAAGACGATATTAGAAAGTCGGGTTGGGCCACCAGGCATTTCTCCATTTGCGCAGGCACGAGCGGCAGCAACTATTTGATCTGTAATTTCGCCAGCAGAGAGATTGCGTGTAAGTCCGGCTTGACCAGTCGCGCAGAATGGACAGTTCATTCCGCATCCTGCTTGCGATGAAATACAGACCGTTGTGCGGTCTGAGTAACGCATTAATACTGACTCAACAAGTACACCATCGTGTAATTTCCACAAATCTTTTCGAGTCATTCCACCGTCTGTGGTCCGAGTCGTTACTAATTCAATGAGTTTAGGAGTAAGGGCTTCGGCAATTGAAGTTCGCTCTGCGGCCGGAATATCGCTCCATTCATCAGGGCTATTGGATAAATGGGTGAAGTAATGAGTGGCAACTTGCGCTGCACGAAATGGTTGAAAGCCAAGTTCTTTTGCAAAAGCTTTTCTATCCTCTGGGGCAAAATCAGCGAGATGCTTAGGTGCTTTCTTGCGTTGCACGGGTTCGTCAAAGACGAGTTTTAATTCGGTGGGACGCTCTGTTGTCATAACAAACCTGAGTCTTGTGCGCGTCGCACGATTTCTAGCGCGAGCCACAATGCAGGTGCTGCAAAGAGAACTGAATCCAAACGATCCATGATTCCGCCATGTCCTGGCAATAAGTTGCCCATATCCTTAATAGCCATATCGCGCTTGAGCGCAGATTCGATGAGATCACCTGAAGTTGCTGTGAAAACAGTGAGCAATCCCGCAAGTGCGCCAAGCCACCAATCAGAGTCCATGATGAAATGGAATGCGAGCGAACCACCAATAACAGTAAAGAGTAGTGAACCAACTAGACCTTCGATTGTTTTCTTTGGACTAATTTTCGGTGCGAGTGGATGTTTACCAAAGAGCACGCCAGTTAAATATGCGAATGTGTCATTGCATCCCACAAGGACTACAAAAGTCATGACACGAGCTAGACCGTTATGTGGGCGTGCAAGAAGAATTAAGAATCCAGCTAAGAACGGCAGATAAATCAGAGATAAGGCAGATGCTGATGCAGTCTTTACGAAGTTTTCTACCCCACGTGGCAGTAGAAGCACAAGCAAGCATGGGAATGAAATAGCAGTTGCTACAGCCAGACCCGACACTCCCCCGAACCACGTTGCGGCAGAGAGAGCAACTGTTGCGGTTGTCAGTGACCACAATGGAATATGAATACCGACTGCCGTAAATGCCCTATTGAGTTCGCGAATTCCAAGAACAACAGCAAGTGTTACCAGGCCTGCAAAGATGATACGAAATGTTGAAAGTGAGAACCAGACCAGAAGTACAAGAAAAATGCTTACGCCGATTGAGGGCAGCAATTTACGACCAGCGCGCTTGTTAATCGCTTCGTTGATCGAATGTAAATCGGACACAGTGGTAGAACTCAAAGAAGTCTTTAGACTTCGAGAAGTTCGGCCTCCTTATGCTTGAGAAGTTCATCAATCTTTGCAACGTGATCTGCGGTGATCTTCTCGAGTTCCTTTTCGCCACGGCTTAAATCATCTTTGCCAATATCGCCATCTTTCTCGAGCTTTTCCATGAGCTCTTTTGCAGTACGGCGAATATTGCGCATTGAAATCTTTGAATCTTCGGCCTTAGTCTTTGCGACTTTGATGTAATCCTTGCGGCGCTCTTCAGTGAGCTGCGGGAAATTGACACGGATTACAGCGCCATCCGTTGCTGGATTTACGCCTAAATCAGATTCGCGAATAGCTTTTTCGATAGATGACATCGCGCCCTTATCGAACGGGGAAACAATTGCCATACGTGACTCAGGCACCTGAATCGTTGCAAGCTGTGAGAGCGATGTATATGTTCCGTAGTAATCGACCATAATTTTGTTAAACATCGCTGGGTGAGCACGTCCTGTACGGATAGCCCCGAAGTCATCTTTTGCAACTTCGACTGCCTTATTCATCTTGTCAGTTGCCTCTGCGAGTGCACTTGTTACATCTGCCATGGTCTTTGCTCCTCTAGCCTATTTCAATCTCAATATCTCTCGTTTAAGAAACGAGAGTTCCAATTTTTTCGCCGCGGACCGCGCGACCAATATTTCCATTTGTCATTAAGTCGAAGACCACGATTGGGAGGTGGTTTTCGCGGCAGAGGCTAAAGGCTGCGGCATCTGCAACAGCAAGTGACTTCTGAAGTACTTCATCGTAAGAAATGGTGTCAAACTTTGTCGCGTTCTTATCTTTGCGAGGATCTGCGTTGTAGACGCCATCGACTCCAGATTTCGCAAGCAAGAGCGCGCCTGCACCGATTTCAAGAGCGCGCTGTGCTGCGACGGTATCTGTAGTAAAGAATGGCATTCCAGCGCCTGCACCAAAAATAACTACACGACCCTTTTCGAGGTGGCGGATTGCACGACGTGGGACATATGGCTCGGCGACTTGGCCCATTGTGATTGCTGTCTGAACGCGAGTATCAACGCCCTCTTTTTCAAGGAAATCTTGAAGTGCTAAACAGTTCATTACTGTTCCGAGCATTCCCATGTAGTCAGCTCGTGATCGTTCCATGCCGCGCTCTGATAATTCGGCGCCACGGAAGAAGTTACCGCCGCCGACAACAATTGCGATTTGAACGCCACTGCGTACAACATCTGCAATTTGTTTTGCTACATCTTGTAGGACATCAGGATCAACGCCGATGCCTTTATTGCCACCAAAAACTTCTCCGGAAAGCTTAAGGAGCACCCGCTGATACGTTCCTCTTGTACCTGGCATTGGTGCTCCCTTCGCTTCCTGGAAATTCTAACTTTTCTTGAGTCTATTACCCTCTGCAGAAAAGCTTATTGACCCACGCGGAAGCGATGGAATGCCTTAACGGCGGTTCCTGCTTCATCGAGAATCTGTTTAACGGTCTTCTTCGCATCCTTAGCGAAAGCCTGCTCGATAAGTGAAACTTCCTTCACGAAACCGGTGACGCGACCTTCGATGATCTTAGAAAGTGATGCCTCTGGCTTACCTTCGGCGCGAGCTGTTTCTTCTGCAAGACGACGCTCGGTTTCGATGAGGTCTGCTGGAACATCTTCGCGATTTACGAAGCGCGGTGCGAATGCTGCGATGTGCTGTGCAACATCCTTTCCAACTTCAGCTGCTGCTGATGCAAGCGACACCAAAACGCCAACCTGAGGAGGCAAATCTGGGCTTGTCTTGTGAAGGTAGAGACCAACCGGTCCTTCAATCACTGCAACATTACGAATTTCAATCTTCTCGCCGAGAGTCGCGTTACCTTCATCGATCGCAGACTGAACGGTCTTGCCGTTAGCCATTGTTGACGAAAGGAATGCAGCAACATCTGCTGACTTTGCTGAAAGAAGGTGGTCGATGAGTTCATCACCAAGTGCGATAAATCGCTCGCCCTTTGCGACGAAGTCTGTCTCGCAGTTCAATTCGAGCATGACCCCAAGGTCACCTGAAACCTTTGCAACAACCAAACCATTTGAAGTAAGACGACCTTCGCGCTTTGTTACGCCCTTAAGTCCCTTTACTCGAATAATTTCGACAGCCTTGTCGTAATCACCATCTGCTTCATCTAACGCCTTCTTGCAATCGAGCATTCCTGCTGCAGTTGCTTCGCGAAGACGCTTTACATCATCTGCTGAATAGTTAGCCAATTTACTTATGCCTCCACTGGTGCGTCTGTTGCAGCTGGTGCTTCTGTTGAAGGTGCTGCACTGTCAAGAATTTCCTTCTCCCACTCTGCAAGTGGCTCTGCAGCCGGAGTTGCAGGAGCTGCATGTGCTGAACGCGCCTTAAGGCCTTCAGCGATTGCATCAGTGATAACGCGAGTCAAAAGTTCAATCGAACGAATTGCGTCGTCGTTGCCAGGGATCTTGAAATCAACTTCGTCTGGATCGCAATTAGTATCAAGGATTGCAATAACAGGAATACCAAGCTTCTTTGCTTCCTGAACCGCGAGGTGTTCTTTCTTTGTATCTACAACCCAAATTGCTGAAGGCAGCTTGGTCATATTGCGGATACCGTCTAGGTTCTTGAAAAGTTTTTCGCGCTCACGGCGAAGGACTAGGA
>WLME01000065.1 GCA_009700365.1 Actinomycetota bacterium
ACATCTATATCGTGTCGCAGTGATTGTCACTGTAGCGCTTGTCTCGATAGCAGTCTGGGATCTTAAGTTCCATCGGATAACACATGTGAGTTTAATTCTTCTTGGACTATCAATACTCCTCACGGGTAGTCCTCATTTCAATGTGATGTATTCATGTGCAGTATTGGGTGCTGGAGTAGCGTCCTACTGCTTTCTCGGGCTTGGGGCAGGGGATGTGAAACTCTCTTTTCTGCTCGCTTTACTACTTGTACCAACTTCGCAGATTGCGGCCTATTGGGCAATTTGTGCATTACTAGCGCTCCTCTCGATTCTTCTGCATTTCTTGATCAACCGGACAATGAAGGGAAATATCGCTTTGGCTCCCGCCCTATGTGGCGCAGTTCTCTGTATTTCCGGCAGTGGGTATATTTATTAGACAACGTTGAAAGGTCTTTTCTGCAAGAATACGCACATGCGATGGATTACTGCCGGCGAATCACACGGGCAAGCGCTCTCAGCGATTATTGAGGGTATGCCTGCTCATATTGAGGTCACAACTTCTGACATTGATTTCCATCTTGCTCGCCGCCGACTTGGAGTTGGGCGCGGCGCGCGTCAAAATTTCGAAGCGGATAAAGTTACGATTCTTGGTGGAGTAAGACTCGGAGTTTCACAAGGTGGTCCGATCTCAATACAAGTTGGTAATAGCGAATGGCCCAAGTGGGAAAAGGTTATGTCGGCAGATCCTGTTCCAAAGGAAGAGATTGAAAATCTTGCAAGAAATGCACCACTGTCGAGACCTAGACCAGGTCACGCCGATTTAGTGGGTATGCAAAAGTATGATTTTGATGATGCGCGACCAATTCTGGAGCGTGCAAGTGCTCGAGAAACGGCGGCTCGTGTCGCGCTCGGTGCCATAGCGCGAAATTTTCTTGAACAGAGCGTTGGCATCACTATTTTGAGCCATGTAGTTTCTATTGGCCCGGTTCGAGTTCCGGATGACTACATTCTCCCCAAGGAATCAGACATGTCTCGGATCGACGAAGATCCTGTGCGTTGCTCAGACCCCGAGACAAGCGCCACCATGATTGCCGAAATTGAATCTGCTCATGCCGATGGAGATACTTTGGGTGGAGTGTGTGAAGTTCTTGCCTTTAACGTTCCACCGGGTCTTGGATCCCATACACATTGGGATCGTCGACTCGATGCTCGACTTGCTGGTGCGATGATGGGAATCCAGGCTATTAAAGGCGTCGAAATTGGAGACGGATTCCGCACATCAACTCGACGTGGTTCTGTGGCTCACGATGAAATTGAACGCGGCCAAGATGGATCAATACAACGTCGCACAGATCGTGCTGGAGGCACTGAAGGAGGTATGTCTAACGGAGAAGTTTTGCGTATCTCTGTAGCGATGAAGCCAATATCTACAGTTCCCAAAGCTTTAGACACAATTGATGTAAAGACAGGGGAAGCAGCCAAAGCAATCAATCAACGTTCTGACGTATGCGCTGTGCCTGCAGCCGGCGTTGTTGCTGAAGCTATGGCTGCACTCGTTCTTGCCGAGGCAGTTCTTGAAAAATTTGGTGGAGATTCAGTGCAGGAGACTCGGAGAAATTTCGAGTCGTACATGAAGAACCTACGTTTTAAGTAGTTCGCCATGCCGCCACGTCTGATCTTGATAGGACCAATGGGTTGCGGAAAAACCACGATTGGAAAAATTGTTGCAGAAAATCTGAATCTGCCTTTTCGAGATACTGACCTTCTCATTGAAGAGGAAGAGAAGAAGTCAGTCTCAGAGATATTTCTCGAAGATGGTGAAGAGAAATTTCGCTTGTTAGAGAAATCAGTCTTGCGCAAGGAACTTCTCTCTGATGAGACAGTGTTAGCCTTGGGAGGCGGAGCACCTATTTCGATGGACGCACAATCTGCTCTTCGCGCCATCGCATCCCCAGTCGTGTATCTGCAGATATCACTGGCTAACGTTGCTCCCAGAATTGGCTTCAATCGCGATCGTCCTCTGCTGCTGCATAATCCAAGAGGTCAATGGGAGACACTTATGCAAGAGCGTCGCCCTATCTATGAAGCTATTGCAGATACAGTAATTGACGTGAACGGTAAAGAGCCAGATGTTATCGCCTCCGAGGTTTTGGAATTTCTTACATGAGAAGGATTCCCGTCTCAGCCGATCGCGAATACAACGTTGATATCGATGTTCTTTTTCAACCCGCGCTCGAAGAACTTTCTAAAGATCGTTCTCGCGTGGGCGTTTTCTTTAGTCAGTCGATGGAAAGTTCAATACCTAAATTCGAATCTGGTGATACTGAATTTTTCTACTTCCCAATTCCAGATGGAGAAGCGGGTAAGTCCACAGCGACGCTTCAATCGAGTTGGAATTGGCTTGGAGCAGCAGGGTTTACGAGGAGCGATTTAATCATTGGTATTGGCGGCGGTGCAGTAACGGATTTTGCTGGTTTTGTCGCGGCTACCTGGCTTCGCGGAGTTGATTGGATAGCAGTGCCAACGACGATTGCTGGGATGGTTGATGCTGCAATCGGAGGAAAGACGGGGATAAATAGCGACTACGGAAAAAATTTGGTTGGGGCTTTCTATTCTCCAATCTCGGTTTTGATCGATCCTTCATGGATTGAAACTCTTTCCGATCGCGATTTCGCTGCTGGATTGGCTGAGGTAATTAAATGTGGATTCATCAAAGATGAGGAGATCTTGAGAATCCTAAATGGATCTACTCTTGAGCAGGTCAGAGCATCTACTGAAATCACCCTCGAGCTTATCGAGCGTTCAGTGAGGGTTAAGGCAAACGTTGTTTCTGGAGACTTCAAAGAGAGCTTCGAGAGAGAAGCACTCAATTACGGACATACCTTTGGCCATGCGGTTGAACTTCACTCTAAATATTCTTTACGACACGGGGAGTGCGTTTCAATTGGACTTTCCTTTATTGCTCACCTCGCAGTGCAGGTAGGAGTAATGAGTCAAGAACTTTTGGCGCAGCATTTAGCAATTCTTAGAGGTATGGGCTTACCAACGAGCTATCCACATTCGCATTGGCCAGATCTACTCGCATCAATGAAACTGGATAAGAAGAGTCGGGGTAACTCATTGCGCTTTGTAGTAATTTCAGAAATCGGCAAGACACAACGTCTAGAAAATCCAAATGAGAGCGACATGATTGCGGCATATGAGAAGGTAAGCCAATGAAGGTGCTAGTTCTCAACGGGCCCAATCTTGGCCGATTAGATATCCGCGACTCCTCAATTTACGGTGACATGTCGTATGCGGATTTAGTTGCCCACATTGTCAACGCTGCGAAGACGCATGGGTTTGAAGCCGATGTTCGCCAAAGCAATGACGAAGCAGAAATTATTGGATGGTTGCACGAAGCAGCCGATTCGAATCTTCCGGTGATTATCAATCCGGCCGCCTTCACTCATTATTCATATGCGATTCGCGATGCAGCCGAGATGGTGAAAGCACCACTTATTGAGGTTCATTTATCGAATCCATTATCGCGCGAAGAATTTCGTCACACGTCAGTAATTTCTGGAGTCGCCAACGGCACAATTGGGGGATTCGGGCCAAATTCATATGTGCTGGCTCTGATCGCACTGAAGGCACTTCTCTCCTAATTAGATACGGTAAAGTTCGCTCCGTATTGACCTTCGAGATTCGAAGGCATGAAGTGGAGTTATCGTGGCAACAACTAATGACCTAAAAAATGGCATGACCCTTGATATTGAAGGTCAGCTCTGGACAGTTGTGGAATTCCAACATGTTAAGCCCGGTAAAGGTCCTGCTTTTGTTCGCACAAAGTTGAAGCAGGTTATGACAGGCAAAGTTGTTGATAAAACTTTTAATGCTGGAGTAAAGGTAGAGGTCGCGATCTTAGAGAAGCGAGAGATGAATTTCCTCTACAAAGAGGGCGATGATTTTGTCTTTATGGATAATGTCAGTTTTGAACAGATGAATATTTCAGCAGATACTGTCGGTGAAGCCTCCAATTACATGCTCGAAAATACAGAGGCTATCGTGGCTATCCATGAAGGAAACCCTCTCTATATCGATCTACCAGCTTCGGTACCGTTGAAGATCACTTATACCGAGCCAGGTTTACAGGGAGATCGCTCTTCTGGAGGAACAAAGCCAGCAACGGTTGAGACTGGAATTCAGATCCAAGTGCCTTTATTTATCAAGCAGGATGAAATCGTTCTAGTTGACACACGCGATGGTTCTTATCAAGGTCGCGCAAACTAGTGTCAGCTCGCAGCAAGGCTCGTAAACAGACTCTCGATTTACTCTATGAGGCTGATATTCGTGGCGCTTCTGCAGCCGATCTACTTGTCCTTCGTGACGTTGAGGATGAGGCTCCAGATGCAAGACCAATCCGAGAATTCACAAAGGTTCTGATAGCTGGAGTTACTGAAAATCGAAGAAAGATCGATGAGCTCATCACAACATATGCTCAAGGTTGGGATATGGATCGCCTACCTGCGGTAGATCGCAACATCCTTCGCCTTGGCATATATGAGATTGTCTGGAGCCAAGATCTCGATGATGGGATTGCCATCGATGAGGCGCTCAACCTTGCCAAAGAGATTTCTACAGATGAATCGGCCGGATATATACATGGTGTTTTAGGGCGAATCGCATCGATTAAGGACAGTATCGCCATTTAGGTTTTAGCGGCGAGCGATTAAGAGGATTCTTTCGCTATCAAGCCACTGCAATATCTCAGATGCTTCAAGGTTGAGTATCAAAGCTAGGATTGCTACATCTCCTTCTCTCATCGAGAGTACTTCGCCATTCCAATCTTGACGTGCTTGCACTAAAGATCCGGTGAATCTTGCAAGAGCTTCGTAGCGATTGAAATATTGATTTCGCGAATTTTCAAACTTTCGAGAGATAGCGCGTAGGTCGAGGACGACTCGCTCCTTGGTTGGAGCAGGCGTTGCAGATTTATCTGAAAATAGGGATGAAATTGGAACGTTATAAATCTCGGCTATTTGAAGGGCGCGTCGAACGCTCAATGATCTCGTTCCTCGTTCATATGAACCCAGGACGACTGCCTTTACCTTGCCATCACTGATTGACTCAACATCGCTTAATGACCACCCCCGTGCATTTCTAATACTGCGTAGGCGAGCGCTTATTGATTCGATTGTGGCTGAGTCGGGATTCATGGCTCAAGGCTAGGTATCTGCTGAAAGACGCGTGAAGCTGAATCCACAGGCGGTTCGGAAGGATGGTAAAGTTCGCCAACATCCTTTAACGACCCGTCCTGCGAGGCGGGGAAGGAGATTGACATGAGCCTTGCCCTGCCGGCGCCAGATATGGACCGCGCCATTACTCGTATTTCTCACGAGATTCTCGAACGTAACTCCGGTTCAGATTCCATAACACTCTTAGGCATTCCAACTCGCGGCGCACATTTAGCTGCCCGCATCGCCTCCAAAATTGAGGCTATCGAAGGAAGAGCCGCTCAGTGTGGAACTCTGGATATCACTTTGCACCGTGATGATCTGCGCTTGCGACCGCCTCGCGCCTTGATGCCAACGACGATTCCGGCGCTTGGTGTTGAAGACCGCAATGTAATCCTCGTAGACGATGTTCTCTTCTCAGGGCGCACTATCCGTGCAGCGCTGGATGCTCTCGGAGAAATTGGTAGACCTCGGACTGTGCAGTTAGCAGTCTTAGTCGATCGCGGCCATAGACAACTGCCCATAAGGGCAGATTATGTGGGTAAGAACTTGCCAACATCTCCAACTCAAATCATTAAGGTTCAATTCACTGAGCTCGATGGAGTCGATGCTGTCTCTCTTGAAGAAGGTGATAAGTAGTGAGACACCTTCTATCAATTTCGGATCTAAGTAGAACTGAAGCTCTACAAATTCTCAATACAGCTGAGGAACTTGCAAAGGTTTCGGATGGCCCTATGAAGAAGCTTCCTACGCTTCGAGGACGAACAATCGTCAATCTCTTTGCAGAGGATTCAACACGCACTCGCATTTCATTCGAAGCGGCTGCAAAAAGATTGTCAGCAGATGTTATCAACTTCTCGGCCAAAGGATCGAGCGTCAGTAAAGGTGAATCGCTCAAAGATACGGCGCAGACTCTGCAAGCTATGGGAGCAGATGCGGTAATTATTCGCCACTCTGCATCAGGTGCTGCGCAACGTTTAGCAGATAATCAGTGGATGACTGGTTCGGTGGTAAATGCCGGAGATGGGACCCACGAGCACCCAAGCCAAGCACTTCTTGACGCATTCACTATTAGAAAAAACCTTGCTCATGGGGGAGATGACCTTACCGGTCTACATATTGCGATTGTTGGAGATGTTTTGCATTCACGTGTTGCACGTTCAAACGTACTGCTTCTTACCAAACTTGGAGCAAAGGTTACGTTGGTTGCCCCTCCAACACTTCTTCCAGTAGGAATAGATTCGTGGCC
>WLME01000066.1 GCA_009700365.1 Actinomycetota bacterium
CGCTGAAGCCTGCGGTGGTTGTGATGATTGGAATCGAACGCTGTACCGCAGCTGTTCGAATAGCCCATCCATCGGCGCGGGTGCCTCGACCTACAGGTGTGTTGATAACGAGATCAATCACGCCGTTATTGAGCATTTCGACAATGGTTTTCTCACCCAAAGGCCCGGTACCTTGCGAATTCTTTCTCACTGTCACTGTTTCAACGCCATGTTGAGCTAAGAACGTTGCAGTTCCATCCGTTGCCAAAACCTTAAAACCTAGTTGGACTAAACCTTGAGCAGGTTTGATACCCGAACTCTTATCCTTATCTGCAAGTGAAATAAAGACGGTGCCTGATTTCGGAAGCGGACCAAAGGCGCTTATTTGAGATTTCGCATACGCTTCACCAAAAGTTTCTGCGATTCCCATAACTTCACCGGTGGATCTCATCTCTGGACCCAAAACCGCATCGACTCCTCGGCCATCAGAGCGACGGAATCTGTTCCAAGGAAGTACCGCTTCTTTAACACTTATTCCCTTAGCTATTGCATCGCCCGCTGCTGGCAGCAATCCTTCTGATCTCAATTCTGAAATCGAAGAACCTAACGAGATGCGAGCTGCAGCCTTGGCCAACGGAACACCAGTTGCTTTACTCACAAATGGCACAGTGCGAGATGCGCGAGGATTTGCCTCTAATACATAAAGAACCTGCTCGGACAATGCGAATTGAATATTGATGAGTCCCAGTACACCCACACCTTGCGCTATTTTAAGAGTTGCATCCCTTATTTGACTTCTCTGTGAATCCGTAATGGTCATAGCTGGCAAGACGCAAGCGCTATCTCCAGAGTGGATACCTGCCTCTTCAATATGTTCCATGATTCCACCGAGGAAGAGTTCAACTCCGTCATATAGAGCATCAACATCTAACTCAATGGCAGAATCCAAGAAGCGGTCGACGAGAACTGGGTGGTCCGGAGTTATATCAGTGGCTCTTGAAATGAATCCGCTTAAAGATTCATCATCGTAGACAATCTCCATTCCTCGGCCACCAAGAACGAAACTTGGACGAACCAGCACTGGGTATCCAATGCGATGAGCAATATCAAGTGCTTCCATTTGCGAAGCAGCCATCCCGAACTCTGGTGCTGTAAGTCCCTGGTCAATAAGTACTTGGCCAAAGGCTCCGCGTTCTTCTGCAAGATTAATCGCTTCCGGACTTGTTCCAAGAATTGTGACGCCGGCAGCTTTTAAGCCCGCGGCAAGTCCGAGTGGTGTTTGGCCACCAAGTTGAGTGATGACTCCAAGAACCGGCCCAGCCTGCATTTCTGCGTAAATAACTTCAAGTACGTCTTCCAAAGTAAGTGGCTCGAAATAGAGACGATCGCTAGTGTCATAATCTGTCGAAACCGTCTCTGGATTGCAGTTAATCATGACTGTCTCATAATCGGCTGCGCGAAGAGTGAAAGAAGCATGCACGCATGAATAGTCAAACTCTATCCCTTGGCCGATACGATTAGGTCCGCTACCAAGAATGATTACAGCAGGCTTGGTGCGAGGTCGCACCTCAGTCTCTTCTTCATATGATGAATAGTGATACGGAGTAAAAGCTTCAAATTCTGCGGCGCATGTATCGACTGTCTTGTACACAGGTCGTAGGTTGAGAAAATGTCTAGCTTTACGAACATCATCTTCACTCATACCGCGTAAGGCCGCTATTTGCGAATCTGAAAATCCGTGAGTTTTGGCTAACTTCAACTTTTCACTATCGAGTTCGCCCGGATTTGCGATGGCGCGTGCAGTCTCGTTAATAATCTCAATTTGGCGCAGATACCAACGATCAATCTTTGTCGAAGCATAAACTTGATCCATTGTTGCTCCAGCCCACAAAGCACGTTGAACTTGTTGCAGTCGGTATTCAGTAGGCATTTTCATCGACTCAAGTAATGCGTTCTTCTCGCTCTCGGAGATACTTGCCGGGAAAGTGAATACCGCTTCTTTGCGCTCTAGCGATCGAAGAGCCTTCATGAGCGCCTCTGGAAAAGAGCGACCAATGGCCATAGCTTCTCCAACACTTTTCATGGTGGTCGTTAATCGTGGATCCGCGTCCTGGAATTTTTCAAAGGCAAATCTAGGAGCCTTGACAACGATGTAATCCAAAGTGGGCTCGAAGGATGCCGGAGTCACCTGCGTGATGTCATTCTTAATCTCATCGAGCGTATATCCAATGGCAAGTTTGGTCGCAATCTTTGCTATCGGAAAGCCTGTGGCCTTTGAGGCCAATGCACTGGAGCGAGAAACACGTGGGTTCATCTCAATAACAATGATTCGTCCAGTATCAGGATTGACTGCAAACTGAATATTGCAACCGCCAGTGTCAACACCCACTTCACGGATAATCGCTATCGATAAATCACGAAGCTTCTGATATTCAACATCAGTCAGAGTCAACGCTGGTGCAACAGTAATTGAATCACCAGTGTGGACACCCATTGGGTCGATATTTTCGATACTGCAGACAATCACGACGTTATCCGATTTGTCTCGCATAACTTCAAGTTCATACTCTTTCCACCCAATAATTGATTCTTCAATCAAAACTTCGGATGTCGGACTGTGGCGAAGCCCAGCGCCTGCAATTTGGCGAAGAGTCTCTTCATCAAAGGCAATACCAGAACCCAGTCCACCCATAGTAAAAGATGGTCTAATAACGACCGGATAGTTAAGTTGAGCAACCGCACCGAGTACATCATCCATCGTGTGACAGATAATGCTTCGCGCAGACTCCCCACCAATTTTTTCGACTATCGCTCGGAAGAGTTCGCGATTTTCGCCACGTTCTATTGCTGCAACATCAGCACCAATGAGCTTTACTCCATAACGATCGAGAGTCCCGGCTTGAAAGAGACCAATTGCAGCATTGAGCGCCGTTTGACCTCCAAGAGTAGCGAGAACAGCATCTGGCCTTTCTCGCGCAATGATGCGTTCGATAAATTCGGGGGTTATCGGTTCGATATACGTTGCATCTGCAAATTCTGGGTCAGTCATAATGGTCGCAGGATTTGAGTTAACCAGAATTACTCGAATTCCTTCAGCACGAAGCACGCGACATGCTTGGGTACCTGAATAATCGAACTCACAGGCTTGGCCAATCACGATGGGCCCAGAACCGATGACAAGTACGCTCTTGATTGAGGTGTCTACTGGCATTAGAGCGCACCACCATTTCTTGGATAACGCACCATGACTTCAATAAAGCGATCGAAGAGATACGCAGCATCATGAGGACCGGCTGCTGCTTCAGGATGGTACTGAACGCTAAATGCGCCACGTTCTGTCAATTCAAGGCCTTCAACGACGCCATCATTGAGTGATACATGTGTAACGTGTCCAGGTCCGTATACGGTGCTGAATTCGCTATCGGTTGGAGCTTTGAGAGCGAAACCATGATTATGGGCCGTGATCTCAACCTTTCCAGTTCGCTTATCGATCACCGGTTGGTTGATACCTCGATGACCAAATTGCAGCTTATAAGTTTCAAATCCGAGGGCTCGTCCAAGAATTTGGTGTCCAAAACAGATACCAAAAATCGGAATTTCACGTGCAAGGATTTCGCGCACGAGTTCGATTGTCGATGACATCGCTGCTGGATCTCCGGGGCCATTCGAAAGGAAGATTCCATCTGGATTAATTGCGACAATTGATTCAAGGGATGAGTTGTATGGCATCACATGAACTTCAATACCACGTTCTGACATCGCACGCGGAGTTGCGCCCTTAATGCCAAGATCGAGGGCGGCTACCGTAAATTTCTTATCTCCAACTGCGGGGATAATGTAAGTCTCTTGTGTGGATACATCGTCACTCAGATATGCACCGCTCATAGGAGCTTGCTTGCGAACTTCAACAACCATCTCTTCGCGTGAAAGTTCGAGACCAGAAAAGATTCCGACTCTCATTGCACCTCGATCACGAAGGTGACGAGTAATTGCTCGAGTATCGACTCCTTGGATTCCAACAATCCCCTGGTCTATGAGCTCCGCTTCAAGATCTTTTTCACTTCGCCAATTGCTAGTGAGAGTGGAAGGGTTTCGCACAACAAACCCTGCAACCCAATATTTGCTGGATTCATTGTCATATGCATTTACTCCGGTATTGCCAATATGAGGCGCCGTCATAACGACCACTTGTTTGTGATAAGAAGGATCCGTCAGCGTCTCTTGATAACCAGTCATGCCAGTTTGAAAGACTGCTTCTCCAAAAGTTTTTCCACCTGCGGCCCATGATGTACCTTCGAAGATGCGACCATCGTCGAGCACAAAGAATGCCTTACTCATGGCCTGGCTCCTTGAAAGACAACTGCACCATTGAAAATCGTTGCCAGTACTGTGCCTGGAAGTTCCATCCCATGGAAGGGAGTATTGCGACTACGCGAGGCAACTAGATCTCGATCTACTCGGTAAGTTGCCGTTGGATTCATCACAGTGAGATGAGCTTTAGAGCCGACGGCAATCTCTTGCCCATGTTCTTCATAGAGCCCTATCCGAGCAGGTGAATAACTCATGCGATCGGCAACTTGGCTCCAGGTAAGCAAGCCACTTTGCACCATTGTCTGATTGACGATGCTCAGGGCTGTTTCAAGTCCTAGCATTCCAAAGGATGCCTCTTGCCACTCACACTCTTTACTCTCTGCTGGATGTGGCGCGTGATCTGTTGCCACAATATCGATTGTGCCATCGGCTAGTGCTTCGCGAAGTGCCATAACATCTGATTCTGTACGTAGCGGTGGGTTTACCTTAAAGACCGGATCATAACTACGAGCTAATTCATCTGTGAGAAGTAGATGATGAGGCGTGACTTCTGCTGTCACTGAAATTCCCCGAGCTTTAGCCCAACGAATGATTTCAACTCCACCAGCTGTAGTCAGGTGGCAGATGTGTAAACGCGCCTGTACGTGATCAGCTAAGAGAATATCGCGAGCAATGATCGCTTCCTCAGCGATAGCTGGCCAACCTTTGAGTCCTAATTGCGAAGAGACAATGCCCTCATTCATTTGAGCACCCATTGTCAGGCGCGGTTCCTGAGCATGTTGCGCTACGACTCCATTGAACTTCTTCACATACTCCAAAGCTCTTCGCATGACGAGAGGATCGAAAACGCAATGACCATCATCGCTAAAGATTCGAACTCGGGCAGCAGAATCCGCCATCGCACCAATCTCTGCTAGATGTTCTCCCTCTAGTCCACGAGTGACAGCACCAATTGGAAAGACATCAAGTAGACCCGCACTTTGTCCAAGACGGTAGACCTGCTCAACAACACCTGCGGTGTCAGCAACTGGCGAAGTATTCGCCATCGCACTGAGCGCCGTGAATCCGCCTCTAACTCCTGCTAAAGATCCTGACTGCACAGTCTCCGCATCTTCTTTACCTGGTTCGCGAAGATGAGTATGTAGATCAACTAGACCAGGAAGAACTATGCAATCTTTCGCATCTATCGTTCTCTCTGCCTTCACATCAATCTTTGGAGAAATTTCTGAGATGACTCCATCTGTCACAAGGAGATCGCACTTTCTACCATCAGGAAGCCGTCCGCCTGCAACGAGAATTGTTGAACTCATTCTGAAGCTCCAATCTCTTGAGATCCTGCGAGAAGAAGATACAAAATAGCCATTCGAACACTGACTCCATTAGTGACTTGTTCAAGAATTACAGACCGTGCGCTGTCGGCGCTGTCGGCAGTTATTTCCAGTCCTCTATTCATAGGACCTGGGTGCATCACAATCGCGGTTGGCTTCATCGTCTTTAATCTGTCGCGATTCAAGCCGAAATACCGCGAATATTCACGCGCGTTAGGAAAGAACATCTCAGACATTCGCTCCATTTGGATGCGCAACATCATTACTGCGTCAACTGAGCCAATGACCGAATCAAAATCATAGGTAACTGAAACAGGCCACGAATCTATTCCTACTGGAAGAAGTGTTGGAGGGGCAACCAACGTAACCTTTGCTCCAAGTTTGGTAAGAAGCAGTACGTTTGAACGTGCAACACGTGAATGCAAAACATCTCCGACAATCGCAATATGTAGACCGGTGAGGTCATCTCCCCCATGAGCAAGGTTTTTTCTAATAGTGAATGCGTCAAGAAGTGCTTGGCTTGGGTGCTCGTGGGTTCCATCTCCGGCATTTACCACCGAACCAGTCATCCACTGATTATCCGCTAAACGTTGCGCAGCACCTGATGCAGAGTGGCGAATAATTACCGCATCTGCTCCCATAGCTTGCAAAGTCTGCGCCGTATCTTTGAGCGATTCACCTTTACTGACGCTCGATCCTTTGGCCGAGAAGTTGATAACATCTGCTGACAATCTTTTTGCAGCCGCCTCGAATGAAATGCGAGTGCGTGTTGAATCCTCTGCAAAGAGA
>WLME01000067.1 GCA_009700365.1 Actinomycetota bacterium
CACAGAAGATCTTGATGCACTTATTGAAGGCGTGCAAGGCGCGCAGAAATACTTTGGGCGATGATGCAACTCGATAATCTGTATCAAGAAGTCATTTTAGATCACTATAAGAATCCACAGCATAAGAAACTGAGTACAGACTTTGACGCCCAGGTTCATCACATTAACCCGAGCTGCGGTGACGAGATTACTCTCAATGTAAAACTTAACGGTCAAATAGTCGAAAGCGTTACATGGGATGGCGTCGGTTGCTCGATATCTCAGGCGAGCGTCTCAATCCTTACGGATCTCTTGATTGGAAAGACGTTGAATCAAGCAGAAACGATTTCAAATTCATTTATGCATCTCATGCAGAGTAAGGGCACTGAAAAGGGTGATGAAAACCTTCTCGAAGATGCCGTAGCTCTTGCGGGAGTTTCTCAATACCCAGCCCGAATTAAATGTGCACTTTTGGGTTGGATGGCATTTAAAGATGCCAGCGTGCAGGCTCTTTCAAAGCAGAATTAACAGTCATTACAAAAGGAAAGTAGGATAGGCACATGGTTGCAAAAATCGAAGATATCAACGAGGCGATGAAGGATGTAGTCGACCCTGAACTCGGTATCAATGTTGTAGACCTTGGCCTTATCTACGACATGATGGTCGACGATAACAACATCGCAGTTCTCAACATGACTCTTACTTCAGCTGCCTGCCCGCTTCAAGATGTCATTGAAGACCAGACACGCCAAGCACTTGCTCCATTTACCGATGACGTGAAAATCAATTGGGTATGGATGCCACCTTGGGGTCCAGACAAGATTTCAGATGACGGTCGCGAGCAACTTCGCGCTCTCGGTTTTACAGTCTGATCTGCTGACTGAATTCGTATGTCACAACATGCAGTCTGGATGACCTTTCGGTCGATGACCGCAGATCCCTCTGTTAAATCTCAGAAGTTAAAGCCTGGGACAATTAAGAGAATCATTTCGTATGGCAAACCATATAAATCTCACATCACGATTTTTCTCGTCACTGTAATCATCGAAGCGCTCCTTGTAGTTTCAACACCACTTCTGCTTCGCGAACTCATTGATAAGGGCGTTATTCCAAAAGATACTGGGCTTGTCACTAAATTGGCTCTCGCTGTTGGTCTTCTGGCGATTGTGGATGCAGTCATAAATATTTTTGGACGTTGGTACTCAGCTCGCATCGGTGAAGGGTTAATTTACGATCTGCGTTCACAAGTCTTTGCGCATATTCAACGTCAGTCCATTGCATTCTTCACTCGCACCCAGACAGGTGCGTTGATCTCACGCATCAACTCAGATGTCATGGGTGCCCAACAAGCGTTCACGGGCACTCTCTCTGGAGTAGTAAGCAATGTTGTTTCGCTGGTATTAGTTGTCACCACTATGTTGATTCTGTCTTGGCAAATCACCGTTGTTTCATTGCTCCTGTTGCCAGTCTTCCTTCTTCCTACTAAATGGGTAGGAAAAAGAATTCAAGCGCTGACACGCGATGCCTTCAATCTCAATGCAACAATGTCGAGCACCATGACCGAACGATTCAATGTCTCTGGAGCCCTTCTAGTAAATCTTTATGGAAAACCTGCCAAGGAAGAGAACTTCTTTCGTACTCGTGCCCGCAAGGTTGCTGATATTGGAATTCAAACGGCGATGCTAAACAGGGTTTTCTTCGTAGGTATCACTAGCGTCGCAGCAGTCGCGACAGCTTTTGCGTATGGAATTGGTGGGCACCTAGCAATCAATGGCGCGATTTCCGTGGGAACACTTCTTGCAATCACTGCGCTACTTGCACGCCTGTATGGCCCTTTGACGGCGTTATCTAATGTGCGCATTGATGTGATGACTGCCCTTGTTTCATTTGAGCGAGTTTTTGAAGTCCTCGACCTTCAACCGATGATCATCGACACCCCCGGTGCAAAAGTTCTCGACGAGAAGAACTTAACTATCGAGTTTAAGGATGTGGCATTCACATATCCTCGAGCCGAAGAGATTTCCTTGGCCTCACTTGAATCAGCGGCTAAACCCGAGACGGTCGAAAGTGGAGAAATACTGAGAGGCATTTCTTTCACAGCGCCGACCGGAACCATGACTGCAATCGTTGGACCATCGGGTGCAGGAAAGACGACAATGAGCGCACTCTTGCCTCGTCTCTACGATGTCACTCGTGGATCTATCACAATTGATGGAGAAGATATTAGAAACTTCACCGTTCAGTCTCTGCGTGATTCCATCGGCGTAGTAATGCAAGATGCGCATCTATTTCACGAAACAATTGCTGAGAACCTTCGGTATGCAAAAGAAGATGCGACTGAAACAGAAATGATAGAGGCATGCAAATCTGCGCAGATCTGGGATTTGATTTCAACTCTGCCGAACGGATTTGACACGATGGTGGGCGAACGCGGACACCGACTTTCAGGGGGAGAGAAGCAGAGACTTGCCATTGCACGTCTGCTGTTAAAGGCTCCTGCAATTGTTATTTTGGATGAAGCGACAGCGCACCTTGACTCTGAGAATGAATCACTCGTTCACGAAGCTCTCAAGCATGCTCTGAAGGGTAGAACCTCCGTAGTGATTGCCCATCGCCTCAGCACAGTGATGGAAGCAGATCAAATTCTTGTATTAGAAAAGGGTCTTATTGTTGAACGCGGCAAACATGAAGAACTTATCGAAAAGGGCGGTTTGTATTCAGAGCTCTTTGCTCGACAGGACATCACGGCGAATTAAGAAGCGGCCATACGCCACGAGCCCGCCAAAGAAGACCCACTGCAACGCATATGCCATGTGAGGTCCATCTGATAGTTCAGGAAGTTGTGCTGGTACATCAGGAGTCAGTGAAGGATCTGATCCACTGATTAAGTCCATGTAGAAGAGGGAAAGAGAAGCTGTGTTGCCAGATTGGGCATTAGCTTTTGAAATCAAACCATCTGACTTATTGGTAGGAACAGCGAAGAAAGATCCTCTTGGAAGGGATGAATCGAGTCGCAATCTCCCGACAATATTCACTGTCCCAGTAGGAAGTGGTGGAAGTTCTGGTTGAGCTGTGGCATTTTCGCCGGCTTTGACCCAGCCACAATCAACCCAAAATGATTGTCCTGAGGTACTTGTGAAACGAGTAAGAAGTTCAAAACCATACACACCTTCTGAATAGTGATTTCGCAAAAGGATTTGTGAGGTCGAGTCGAAAGTTCCTGAAGTAGTGACTGGTTGCCACTCATGTGCGACAGCGGAATCAAGAACACTCTTTAGAGGGACGGGCTTCATGCTTGAGTTACTTTCAATCATTGTGTTACGAGCATGTCGTGCAACACCTCGGTGGTATTGCCATTGAGCTGCCCACAAACAGCCTGCAACCAAAACGAGAGCTATAAAAGATTTAAGAAGAGAGTAACTCTCTCGTTTAGTCGAACTATTCAATTCCTCGCGGCCTCTTCTTGAGGATCGATGCACCTGGAATCACAGTCTCCCGACCTGCGTTAGCTACAACAACGGCGATATACGGAAGAGTTACAGCGCCCAGTAATGCAAACCATCGATAGGGACTTGGAAGTACGACAGTCAGAATAAAGCAGGCTGTTCTAATCATCATCGAGATGAAATAGCGACGTTGTCTCGCAGACTGGTCAGTAGATAAGCCTTTTGGGGCGCTTGTGATGTCGTAAACGTCATCTTCTTTAGCCATAGCGCAACAGTAGGGTAGTTTTCTCTCATGAGCGACTCGACTTCAATCGCACTTGTTACGGGCGGAAATCGCGGAATTGGATTGGCAATCGCCACCGCACTCAAGTCAGCAGGACATCGAGTTGTCATTACTTATCGCAGCGGAAACCCGCCGGCTGGATTTGAAGCAGTGCAAATGGATGTCACGGATTCAGCGAGCGTTGATGCTGGTTTTGCAAAGATTGAAAGTGAAATTGGTCAGCCAGAAATAATTGTTGCAAATGCAGGGATAACGAAAGACACACTTGTGATGCGCATGAGTGATGAAGATTTTGAAAGTGTCATTAACGCGAATTTAACCGGAGCCTTTAGAGTCTCTAAACGAGCCACCAAGGGTCTCCTCAAGTTAAAGCGAGGGCGCATAATCTTCATCGGCTCTGTTGTCGGGGGAGTCGGGGCTGCGGGACAAGTAAATTACTCTGCTTCGAAATCTGGGTTGGTTGGGATGGCGCGATCTTTTGCCCGCGAACTCGGTAGCCGTGGAATTACGGCCAATGTCATTGCTCCTGGATTTGTTGAGACCGATATGACGGCATCTCTTGATGAGAAACGCCGTCTGGAAATTGCTGGACAAGTTCCATTAGGACGTTTCTGTTCAGCTGAGGAAATTGCAGATGTTGTAACTTTTATTGCTTCACCACAAGCAAGCTACATTACTGGTGCCATCATTCCAGTCGATGGCGGATTAGGAATGGGTCACTAAGAATGGGAATCCTTCAAGGTAAAAATATCCTCGTCACAGGTGTACTCACCGATGGGTCAATCGCATTTCACATTGCAAAGATTGCCCAAGAAGAAGGTGCCAACGTGCTCCTCACTGGATTCGGCCGTGCACTGAGTTTGACCACTCGTATCGCAGGTCGTCTTCCGCAATCAGCTCCCATCATCGAACTTGATGTAACAAACCAAGAACATCTTGATGGCTTAGCAGCAGAAGTGAAGAAGCACCTTCCTCATCTCGATGGCGTCGTGCATTCGATTGGTTTTGCACCAGAGGCCGCTCTTGGTGGAAATTTTCTTAATACAGCCTGGGAAGATGTTTCGACCGCAGTGCATGTCTCGGCATACTCTTTGAAATCGCTGACTATGGCTTGTCGTCCAACTTTTAAGGATGGAGCATCTGTCGTGGGATTAGATTTTGATGCGCAAGTGGCATGGCCAAAATATGACTGGATGGGTGTAGCGAAAGCTGCTCTTGAATCGACTTCCCGCTATTTAGCTCGCGATCTTGGTGCAGAAAATATTCGTATAAATCTGGTGGCCGCTGGCCCGATTCGCACCATGGCGGCAAAATCAATTCCTGGTTTCGATGAATTTGAAAAGGTATGGAACGAGCGCAGCCCACTCGAGTGGGATGTCACAGATCCTGTTCCTGCGGCAAAAGCTGCCGTTGCACTATTAAGCGATTGGTTCCCAAAGACAACAGCGGAGATCATTCATGTCGATGGTGGACTTCATGGAATGGGCGCATGACCAGAGTCATCGCCCTAAATGGAATGAGCGCCTAGCCACGCTCAGATTTTTCATTCCAAGCCTCCTTCGGGTAACCTTTGCTCCAGACCAGTAGCCCCGGCTGCTGCAAGAGGAGCTCACCGCTCCCACCTCTACTGCTTCGGCGGATTGGTTAGTCGGTAAGTAAAGTCTTCGAAGACTTTTTACTTCCTATGCGGTGTGCGTTTTTTGCAACAACTTGGATACTCAAGAACCGAACATAGGAGCAGAAATCACAACAGAACCGCGCATTAACGATCGTATCCGCACACCCCAAATTCGTCTCATCAATTACACCGGTGAACAAGTTGGAGTTGTAGATATCGAAGCAGCGCTAGCTATGGCAGATGAAATCGGTTTAGATCTCGTTGAGATCGCACCCGAGGCAAATCCGCCAGTGTGCAAAATCATGGACTTTGGCAAGTACAAATACCAAGAGGCACAGAAAGCTCGCGAAGCACGTCAGAACCAGACCCACATTGTGGTGAAGGAAGTGCGATTGACGCCAAAGATTGAAAATCACGATTATGAGACAAAGCGCTCAGCAGTCGAGAAGTTCCTCAAAGGTGGCGACAAGGTGAAGATCACGATGAAGTTCCGTGGCCGCGAGCAAACGCGTCCAGAGCTTGGGTTCAAACTCTTACAACGTCTTGCAGAAGATGTGAAAGAGATTGCATTCGTGGAGTTCGCTCCTAAGCAAGAAGGTCGACAGATGACGATGGTCTTAGGGCCAACGAAGAAGAAGACCGAAGCGGTAGCAGAACAGAAGGCGGCGCGAGCTGCCAAAGTGAAGGCTGCTGAAGAAGAAGCAGCCGTAAAGCCGTAAGCAGTACGACCAAGTTTCCAAACGACGAAGTAACAGGAGAAGATAAATGCCAAAGATGAAAACCCATAGTGGTGCGAAGAAGACCTTCCGCGTCACAGGTTCAGGAAAGATCATGCACGAGCGTGCAGGCAAGCGCCACCTTTTGGAGCACAAGTCATCACGCTTTACTCGTCGTTTGAGCCAAGAATCATCAGCAAAGTCAACAGTCACAATGACA
>WLME01000068.1 GCA_009700365.1 Actinomycetota bacterium
AAATCCACCAGCGCGCAGCGCTTCAGAAACTGAAAGATAGGCGTCAGGAAGGTCGATGTACTTTCCAACAAGAGCGACTTTTACATGATGTTTTGGTGAATGTACTTTCTCTAAAAGGTCATCCCATTCACCCCAGTGCACTTCGTGTCCACCTAAAGAAAGACGACGCACAATGTATGAATCCAAGCCCTCGGTGAAGAGAACCTTAGGAATGTCATATATCGATGGAGCATCAACAGCTGCCACAACGGCCTCGACATCAACATCGCACATCAACGAAATCTTCTTCTTAATGCCTTCTGGAATCGGGCGATCGCATCTGAGTACTACGGCATCTGGTGCTATACCGATACTGCGCAAAGCGGCTATCGAGTGTTGGGTTGGCTTTGTTTTCAATTCTCCTGATGGTCCGATATATGGAACCAATGAGATGTGCAGATAAAAGACGTTGTCACGTCCAACTTCCTGACGAAGTTGTCGTGCTGCTTCAAGAAATGGCTGCGATTCAATATCTCCGACTGTTCCACCAATTTCAGTAATAACAACATCAACATCGGCTGAATCGTTAGCCAGCATGCGCTCTTTGATTTCATTTGTAATGTGAGGGATTACCTGAACGGTTTCGCCTAGATACTCTCCGCGACGTTCGCGTGCAATTACTCGAGAATAAACTTGACCTGTGGTGACATTTGCAGAACCCTCAAGATTCCGGTCGAGGAATCTTTCATAGTGGCCTATATCTAAATCTGTCTCAGCCCCGTCATCGGTAACGAAAACCTCGCCATGCTGAAATGGATTCATGGTTCCTGGATCCACATTGAGATAGGGATCTAACTTCTGCATTGTGACCCTGATGCCCCGGGCTACAAGTAATCTGCCGAGAGAGGAAGCGGTGAGGCCCTTACCAAGACTTGAGGCGACTCCGCCGGTAACGAAAATATGTTTGGTCACATGCGCTTGGCTCATGGAAGACCATCCTATCGCTTACGCGGGATTAGCCTCGCATCGCAAGTAATTCGGCCGCGTGTTCTCGGGCACTCGTTGATTCCTCTAGCCCAGCCAACATGCGCGCGATCTCTTCTACCCGCTCTGCATCTTTGAGTTTTGAGACTCCCGACTGAACCACGGAGCCATCGCTGCTTTTCCGGACTACAAAATGAGTATCCGCCCACGCAGCTACCTGCGGAAGATGAGTCACAACGATTACTTGTGCACTCTGTGCAAGAGCATGCAGCCTCTTGCCTACTTCGATGGCTGCCTTGCCGCCGACGCCGGCATCTACCTCATCAAATATGTAGGTACCAACTGGATGCGACTTTGCGATAACAACTTCAAGGCCCAGCATGATGCGAGACATTTCGCCGCCACTTGCACCTTTTCCAAGTGCAATCTTGGGTCCATCACTCTGACCTTGGATCATCATCACAATCTCATCACAACCAAGATTGGTGAAATCACTCTCCTTTAACGAAGCTGAATAATCCGCCGTGTTCACATCGACAAAGAAACGGGTATGCGGCATGGCCAGCGATTGAATCTCTGAGGTTACTGATGTTTCTAACTCGGATGCCGCCTTGATGCGTGCCTCGGTAAGTTGTTGGGCAGAATTCAAAAGAGATTTTTTAATCGCCACTAATTCCTTTTCGAGCTCTGCGATTCGTTCATCGCCACCTTTGAGATCTGCGATCGATTCCTTGCTAGACTTTGCCTTGGCTGCGAGTGCTACCAATTCGTCATCAGGAGAATTAGCACCTCCCCACCGCTTTATAAATAGATTGAGCTCTGATTTTCGATTCTGGAGAAAATCAAGGCGTGCAGGATCTGCTTCTAATCCGCTTGCATAAGAGGCTAAATCCGAGGAAGCATCGTCGAGGATAAAAAGCGACTCCGCAACTCGTTCTGCAATCTCTTCAAGTTTTGAATCCTTTCCTTTTGCCGAATCTAGAAATCTACGGGCCGCATGAAGCAATGTAAGGGCTCCGGAATCTTCGGAATCTAGCGCAGCTATCGCACCGCTTGAAGCTATTCGCAAATCTTCTACACTAGAAAGTCTCTTGATTTCATCTTCGACAGTAGATGGCTCGTTTCGTACAGCCTTCAAAGCAGACCATGCAGTGAGAAATTCCTCTAGCTCTGCGATCTCGCCATCGCGCTTATTAGCGGATGTCTTCATGGATTTGATGCGATCTCTTAACTCCAGAAACGCAGAATAATTCACTTGGTAGGAATCTAGAGCGGAGGAAATGCTCGAACCCCCAAAGCGATCTAACAACTCGCGTTGTCGAGCCGCTTTAACAATCTGTGAATTTGCTGACTGACCATGAATCTCAATCAGGGATTCAGTGACTTCAGAAAGTGTTCCAGCTGGAACGGTGACTCCCCCGCAGCTTGCTTTGCTCTTGCCATCGGAATTCACAGTTCGAGTAACAATGAGAGAAGAGCCTTCTACTTCGGCACCGATCTCTTCGAGTTTTTCGCTCGAATCTGATGTAACCGAAAATTGCGCGGTCGCAACGAGGCGATCGCATCCATGGCGAACGAGCGAACTATCGCTCTTGCCACCAAGAACGAGGCTCAGAGCAGTAAGGATCATTGTCTTTCCGGCTCCGGTTTCACCGGTTAAAACATTGAGGCCTCGACCTAGCTCAAGCTCTGATTGCTCAATGATTCCAAGATTTCGTATTGAAATCTCTTCTAGATAAGAACGTTCACTCACCGCGCCAACCTTCAACGGGGAGCTTGAATTTTGCAACCAATCTATCTGTAAAGAGAGTTTTAGAAACATGTGAAAGTTTGATCGTTTGAGTATCGCGAGTAATCATCACTCGATCTCCTTGATGAAGTGCGATTTTGCGTAGTGCATCAGCCGATAACAAAGCATCAGAAGATTCGATTGTCACCACGATTTCAGATTTTGGAGAGACAACCATTGGACGAGAGAAGAGCGCATGTGCGGAAATGGGAAGCAGAACCAGAGCATCTACTTCGGGCCACAGAACGGGGCCTCCGGCGCTAAATGCATAAGCAGTGGAACCCGTTGGAGTGGAACAAATAAGGCCATCGCAACCCCAATGAGAAAGTGGGCGATTATCAATTTCTACAAAGAGCTCAACCATGGTTGTTCCATCGCGCTCTACTGTGACTTCATTGAGAGCCCAACCATTTCCAATCTCTTTACCGGCGCGCTCGACCGAGAATTGCAAAATCATTCGGTCTTCTGAAACATAGTTTTTAGAAATAATGCTTTCGGCAATAGCTGGTATTGATGGGCGTTCGACCTCAGCCATGAAGCCGACATGACCCATATTGATGCCAAGCAATGGAATATTGCGTTTGAGAGTAACTTCGGCAGCACGCAAGATCGTTCCGTCTCCACCGAGCACAACTGCGATCGCTATTTCAGGTAAATCAGCAGGCGCAACTTTTTTGATTCCATCAATTGAGACATCAGAAATTGTGTAAAGAGAGAATCCGGCTGAATAGAGCAACGGTGCAAGCTCTTTTGCTGCAGCGATTGCTTCGGTGCGTGATGGACTAATAACAAGAGCTGCACTTCTAATCGACATTATGCAGGACCTTTCTCAATCGCTTGATCGAGAGCGGCTTCATCAATACCTGGAGCACCTCGTCGCAACCATAAGAAGTACTCAACATTTCCAGCTGGGCCCGGCAGAGGGCTTGCGGCTATACCTAGCGTGCCAAGTCCTACATCGTATGCAGATTCGGCTACATCCAGCACTGCGGATCTACGTAGTGCTGGATCGCGAACAACGCCACCAGCGCCTAGCTTTTCACGACCAACTTCAAATTGTGGTTTCACCATAAGGACAAAGTCTGCATCAGGCTTTGAAACCGCCGCTAGCGCTGGAAGAACTAATGAGAGTGAGATGAATGAAAGATCTGCAACAACTAAATCAATATCCTCACCAACTTGTTCACCTGTTAGGTGGCGAATATTTGTACGGTCGAGAATCTTCACACGCGGATCTTGTCGAAGTTCCCATGCCAATTGCCCATAGCCCACATCTACTGCGACGACTAACTTTGCGCCGCGGCGCAGAAGTACATCCGTGAATCCCCCAGTGGACGCGCCCGCATCAAGACAGGTCTTTCCTTCGACACTTACTCCAGTAAATGCATCAAGTGCGCCAGCTAATTTATGGCCACCTCGAGAGACAAAATCATCACGATCTCCTTGAATCGTTATCGAAGTTTCAGCATCGACTTGCGTTGCTGGCTTAGTTGCAGGGATTCCGCCAACGAGAACTGAACGTGACTCGATGAGATCGGCAGCATGCTCGCGCGAGCGTGCAAGTTCGCGACGAACCAGTTCTGCATCAAGACGAGTCTTCATAAATTCTTCTTACAAGTTATCGATTGACTTAAGAGACTCTTGGAGCTTTTCGTGAAGTGCCTCAAAACGCGCTGAATGTTCAGAGAGGTCGCTTGCATCTATCTCTTCAAGTTCGCTGCGAACTTCTTGGACCAGATTTACTTCGTTCTCTTCAGTCATCAACGTGCCGCCTTCTTTGTAGGTGCCTTCTTTACAACTTTCTTCGGGGACTTCTTTACCGGCGCTTTTGCAATCTTCTTAGCTGGCGCTTGCTTCTTAAGGGATGCAACTTGCTTGGCTAGCGCATCAAACTCTTCGCGTTTTACAAAACCCATCTTGAGAACGGCGGTTTCGACTTCTTCATGAATTTTGGAACGAACGGATTCGGCGCTTTCATGAGCCCAGTCATTGAGGGCAGAGGCAATCTCAGCAGGAGTTCGTTCACCGTCAGAGAGCTTCTGCGCATAACTCTTGAGGGTTGAAAAGAGTTCGGAGACTGGTGGTTTTGCCATAGGGAAAGAGTATCGAGTTCGAGCTGCTATGAGCGATTTATCTAAAGTCTGAGAATCTCTACCGCTTCGATCTGCCAGCGGCTGGCGACCCCCGCTGGACTCTGCCAAAAACGGCGATGAATTGAGCCTGATATTTCAATCCATTCATCTGGCTTTAAGGAGAGAGCCAACTTGCGCATCTTTGCGCTCCAAGCGGCGATATCGAGTGTGTCGACACCTTCGCGCTCGGCGCGAGTGACGATAAGGCGGAATTCAACAACCTTGTCTCCACTTGGAAGTTCCTTTGTGCTTGCCACCGCTGAAACCCGGCCTCGCAGAAGTACATCGTTGAGGGAATGATCCTCAATTTCTTCTGAGGGGTTCGTAGTTTTGTGAGATTTCTTAGTCGTAGCCATCGTTGATTCGACCCTTCTAGTTGTGAAGGGGCGATGATGTATGAACTCTCTGACGTCTACTTCTAGAAAATATATGTATGTGGATATTGATTAATCTAAAGAACGTTCTTTTGCATCTGTAAATTCGTCCTCATCGAGTTCTGCGCATTTGGCAAACCACTCCCGAGCCTCATCTTTGCGTCCTGCAGCATCAAGAGCATCCGCATATGCATATCGAAGTCGCAAAGCCCACTCTTCATTTTCATTTTTCAACTCTTTGCATTGCAATGTCACAACGGCCGCTTCAAATTCGCCTAGATCACGACGTGCGCCGGATGCAACGATACGCATCTCTATCTCTTCGGGTTTTGCCAATCGCTTGACCTCGTCAGAACCAGCCAAATTCAAGGCTTTTAGAGGGTTTCCTAAACCGCGTTCGCAATCGGCCATCACCGGCCACATCGAAACATCTCCTGAGATTCGATGAGATGCACGCAATTCTTTCAGTGCGATTTCATAATGTCCTGCTCTGTAAGCCGCGTATCCAGCGGTTTCGCGCACAACGGCGAGTCTTCCTGCGTGATGTGCTGCGGCAACTGCGTGCTTATGAGAAAGCTCTGGGTCAACATCCATATAAAGATTGACGCAGACCATATGGCGCGCAACTACTTTCGCATTCTCGGCCGACAAACTCAGTAATTCGGCGCGAACACTCTTTTCAAGTTCTTCGCCTGTGACATCTTCTGGGATATCTGGTTCAAAGATACGAGGGCGAATGCGAGATTGATCGCGCTCTTGAGGTGCGGGACGAAACCCGCGTGGATCGCTGACTTCACGACCTTGTGAAACTTGACGAGTTGCGCCAGCTCGATCTGAGCGACCACCGCGTGCAGGTCTCTCGTCTCGAGATTGTGGACGTGAAGAAGATGGGCGACCAGATGAAGAAGGTCTTGAAGAAGG
>WLME01000069.1 GCA_009700365.1 Actinomycetota bacterium
GTCGAAAAAGAAGAAGAATCTTTACTCGAGCTCGTTAATTCTTGATCTGATTCTTACAGCCATCTTTTGCCGGTTTGATAACTGGTTTCTTGGTAGGTGCCGGTGGGGGAGTCGGACCCTGTTCAATTGTTAACACGAGTGGAGTTTTTACATCTGCGTGAGTGCCAGAAGCGTCTTTAAAGCCAACATTTCCAATCCAGGTGCCGGCCGGAATTCCTGCAATTGTTAACTTCCACGATCCGCTCGTTTCGCGCTGAACAGTCTGCGTCACTTGTGGCACTGTTCCATTGCTTGAGTTGAAGTAAAACCTGACGCTGCCTGTTACAACAGGAGATGAGTCCGGACGTTTGACATCGACAGTAATTACAGCATTTTTATTTGTTTTTGTTGCGACAACAGATGTAAGCGTTATCGTGGATGTTTCACCTTGTGGCATTTGATCTGCTTCATCTGGAATCCATGTTCCAGTAAGTAAACTCTGGAATTTTTCTGATGGGCCAGCAAAGACATTTAAATCAAGGCGCGAACCAGGAACACCATACTTTGGGGCAATTCCACATGAGCTGTACTGCCACATAGTCCAATTTGCCGAACACTGTGATGTGGTCCAAGAATGCACAAAACAGCCACCAGGTTTGACGTTGGGTTTGGCATCAACCTTCGCAGGATCAATTGCGTATTGAGCGATCCACAAAGGGTATGTGGCTAGTTCCTTATCTCTTAAGAGCGCTGTCTCTAGGAAGTGTGGGGATGAGTAAATGAGTGGAGTACGTCCAGTCTTATCTTTCAGTGCTTTTAAGAAAGTCTTCGACCATAACGTTGCAGCGCTTCGGGTTGCATATTTTTTACAAACTTTGGTGGAACTCAATTGGGTGCAGTTATTTTCCAGATCGAGGGCGATTGGCAGGTCGTTGTTGTTAAAACCGCCGATTGATCCGATTCTCCAGGTTACTTTGAGCGCTTGCACTCTGGCATCTCGCGCTATTGCCGCAGGGGTTGTGACATTAGGAAGAATTGCATAGTGATAGAAGCCTGTATAAATACCGGCCGCTTGTGCGGCACTTCGATCACCAGATAGATATTTCAAAGCTAATAGGTCTGCATCATCTCGCGTATCTGATGCCTTAATCATGACGAATGAGACTCCGGCATCGTGCATTTTCTGAAAATTTATAGCTTTGTCATTGGGATGTTGCCACCGGCTGATATCTACTCCAGCAATTTTTCCTCCAGGTCCTGCAAGAGGTAAATCGGTTGCATGTGAAATCGGTGCCCATTGAACTGAAAAAATAAAGAGCAGAAAGGCAGTAGATACGGAAAATATTCTTCTCATTTTTCAACGACCACGATGCTCATTTTGAAAACATCATAAATTGCCCCTTGCAAGAGTGCGCGGTGGCGAAGACGTGTCTCCTGAAAATTATGACCTGTGGCCAACTTATTGCTATCTCTAAAATCCAAGGTAAGGCGCCCGTTTTCAAAAGATTCTAGACGTGCATCAAAGTATGCAATCCAAATAACGCGATCCTGGCTCTCGACAATATCAAGCACTTCATTCCATCTCTGGCGAATATCAGAGAGTGAGAGCTCAGTAGTCATGCCGTGACTTTACCGCAGGAATTTAATGCCGGGGCGCACCTAGCCATTTGAAATACTCTCCGGCCAAAATTACTCGAAGGTTTCTACTTCTATCAGGAGAAATTGAAAGATGCTGCGCAATCCTTGCAACTATCTGCTCTACAGATTTTTCAGATACAAATCGAACTCGAGCAATCTCGGAATTGCTTAGCCCTTGAGCTACAAGCCGTAGAGTTTCAATTTGGATATCCGTGAGGTTACTGAGAATGCTAATAAATGAATCCTCATGGATAGTTGAGTGAATGCTTATCCATTTCATATCTGATCCGTTATCGGCGGCATCGATACTCTCAGAGAGAGCAAAGGTAATAATGGACAAATCAGAAACAGATCGCTTGAGAATTATTTTGCTTCCTCGGGGAATATTTCGCTCGAGAAGTCCAAAGAGGCGCAAATCCGGGCATGAGGTGATTATGACTATCCCTAACTTGGGGTCAATCTTTCTAAATCTTTGAAGCAAGCCAATAGCTTCTTCTCCGGAAAATTGAAGATCGATGAGGACGATCTCGGGCTGAAGAGAACGAAAGAGATTTTCAGCGACAAAGACGTTTGCGGCTTCTCCGACAATATTTGTACTGTGCAAACGCAATGAAGCAGACATCGTCGCGAGCTCAAATGCATCATCATTAATGAGCAGTACGCGCGCAGGATTTGCCAGAGTTTTAACCATAGATAAGGGTAGTTCCAATTCTTTGAATTGGAAGAGAAGGGATATCCCTAGCGAGCTAAGAGAGAATTTTGCGGATTGCGCTCGGAATATGCGCAGTAATCATCGAGGCAGATATTGGTGCGCCACCGGATGCAAGGTTTGCAGCCACATTGTGAATGTATGCACCTGAAGCAGCAACTTCAGCTAATCGTTGTGGTGAATTGAGAATTTCAATGTAGTTAGTTGCAACGAGTGCGCCAATAATTCCTGCAAGTACATCACCCGAACCAGCCGTGGCAAGCCACGATGTAGCTTTGGGAAGAGTTATTACAAAATCACCTTGCGCAACAATTGTTTTAGAACCCTTCAGCAGAACTGTCACATCGAATTCCTCAGACGCTTTTACAGACCACGTTATTGGGTCTGCTTCAATCATTTCGGATGAGACCGTGATGGAACGCTCTGCAAAGAGTTTCGCTAGCTCACCAGCATGGGGAGTAATCAATGTGGGTTGGCTCAGCCTTCCAGCTAAATAGATTGCCCCAGCATCAAGAACAGTAGGAACAGTTTGGAGTTTCATTAATTGAAACCAGCGATGTCGTAACCACGTTGTGAAATCGCTATACCTTTTCCGTTCGATTCCAGATCCCGCAAGCCAAGCAGTGACTGGACCAGGTTGAACAACGGTCTCTGGCGATTGATGCAGCACCAAATGCGCTAATCCAGATGAACTGTGAAAACGGGCCATACCAAGACCTGTCGCTTGCGCCGCCGATGTAGTCAGAACTGCAGCACCGGGATATCGCGCCGACCCTGTAATGAGGCCGAGCACGCCTCGAGAATATTTATGGTCTAAATCGCTAGGAACGATGATGCAACGAGCAGCATCACGAGCTGTAAATGTGCGAGATTTCTTGGCGACCATACATTGAGTCTACGCCTCGAATTTATAACCTAATCCCCGAATAGTTTGAATTAAGACCGGATTAGCTGGATCATCTTCAATCTTTGAGCGCAATCGCTTAATGTGAACATCAAGGGTCTTTGTATCTCCGTAATAATCTCCACCCCACACGCGATCAATGAGCTGTCCACGTGTAAGAACACGTCCTGAATTTCGCATCAAGAATTCGAGAAGTTCAAATTCTTTAAGGGGAAGTGGAATCAATGAACCTTTAACAGTTACTTGATGTCGTTCAATGTCCATCCGAATACCGCCAACGTTATGTATTCCAATGTTGTCAGAGGATGAGGATTCGTCGGGCACCCCGCGTCGCAGGACTGCCTTAATACGAGCTACGAGTTCACGAGCCGAATAAGGCTTTGTGACGTAATCATCTGCGCCAAGCTCTAACCCGACCACTTTATCGACTTCAGAGTCTTTTGCAGTGAGCATGATGATTGGAATGTTTGAAGAAGTTCGAATAGTTCGGCATACATCGATGCCAGAGATTTCTGGAATCATCAGATCTAGGAGAACTAAATCGAATTGCTCAGAATTAAATGCCTCAATGCCGAGCTTTCCGGTCTCTGAAACGTGAGTCGCAAACCCCTCTTTTTCAAGAAGAAAACTCAAGGCTTCAGAGAATGAAATTTCATCTTCGATTATCAGTATCTTGCTCATTCGTTTATTTCTCCTGGAGTCTGATAGATAGGTAATCTAAAAGCAAAAGTTGAGCCCACATTCTGCGAGCTCCATACTTTGATTTCACCACCATGTTTTGCTGCCACATGTTTCACGATTGAGAGTCCCAGACCTGTGCCACCTGTTTCGCGGGATCGAGCTGGATCTACTCGGTAAAAGCGTTCAAAGATTCTTTCTAAATCGGATTCTGGGATTCCGATTCCCTGGTCAGCTACCGAAATTGTGACGATATCTGCCTCGGTACTTGTCGAGATGGAAACATTTGTATTCTCAGGAGAATAGTTAATGGCATTTTCAATGAGATTGTGAATCGCCATTAAAAGTTGATCGCTATCTCCAAAAACTTTTACATCGGTTTGTTCTGAAACGGATAGACCAATTTTCCGAGCTTCTGAAGTAGTTTGACATTGATCGACAGCTTCAGAGATAAGTTCGCCGACAGATAGGGGTTCGGCAATTTGCAATGGGTCAGAATCTTGTAAGCGAGATAGGTTGATAATCTCTTGAACCAATTCTGTAAGACGTTTTGCTTCTTGTTGCATTCTTGAGGCAAACTTTTCTACAGATGCTGGTTCATTCTTGGCAGATAGAACTGCTTCGCTCAGAAGCGATAGAGCGCCAATTGGAGTTTTGAGTTCGTGTGAAATATTTGCCACAAAATCTCTACGTACCTCGTGCACGCGCTCTGCCTCGCTCTCATCGCTAAGCAAAACGAGAATTTGGAGATCTTTCTCTAGAGAAATAACTTTCACAGTAAGCTCTCGAACACCTTCACCTATAGGCCCGCGAGGTACCTCAATTTTTCCACTTTGATTGATTCCGGTTCGTCGTACAACTCGAATAATGGCTAAAAGTTCAGGACTTAATATTCGTCCATCTTTCATGATGTTTAAATTCTCAATACCTGGTGAAGTAAAAAGCGAAATATCACCAGGAGCTAAAAGAAGAACATCTTGGTCGAGCTGCTCAAGCACATCAAATAAAATAGGCGGGGCTTCACGTCGAGGTGTTTCCTCTGAACGCCGGAGCCACATGAAGCAAGACTATCGGGAGAAAATGGCTGTTTACCCTGCGTTCATACCAATGATTTCCATTATTCACCGAACCCCCCTATTTTTGCCCCATGGCACTCATCCGTTCGGTATTCCAAGAAGAGCTTGATGGCGTTTCCCAATCCCTTGTGGACCTTGCAACAATGGTCACAGAGTCGATGCAGAAAGCTACAAGTGCGCTGTTAAATGCTGAACTGTCTATTGCCGAAGAAGTTATCTCTGCTGATGAAAAGATTGATACATACCAGCACGAACTCGATAGCAGAATTATCGACATCATTGCTCGTCAACAACCTGTAGCTTCAGATCTTCGCGCACTCATTACCGCACTTCGAATGAGCGCAGATCTTGAACGCATGGGCGATCTCTCACACCACATCGCAAAAGTCGCACGCCTTCGACATCCAGAGTCGGCAGTGCCACAAGAACTTCAATCAACCATCAGGACGATGGGTGAAGTTGCTTCAAAAATTTCTGAAAAAGTGGGCACCGTTATCGAAACTCGTAATACTTTGATGGCCCTCGAGCTCGAAAAAGATGATGATGAGATGGACTCTCTCCATCGCAGCTTGATTACCGTTCTAACCTCTGGCTCCTGGGATAAAGGTGTCCCTTCAGCAATCGACATCACACTTTTAGGTCGTTACTACGAGCGCTTCGCCGATCATGCCGTCTCGGTCTCACGTCGCGTCTACTTCCTTGTCACAGGAGAATTTGCACCCGCTTAATTTTTTTCGCATTCCACCTTTCTATGTTTAGCACCTTGAAGTAGAGTCTTATCCATGACTTACACACCATCGCCTGCAGATAAATTCACTTTTGGTCTCTGGACTGTCGGTTGGCAGGCTCGAGATCCTTTCGGAGATCCAACTCGCGAAGCCCTCGATCCCGTTCGTACAGTTAACGAGCTTGCTGCACGTGGTGCATATGGTGTGACATTCCATGATGATGACCTTTTCCCATTTGGTTCTGATGATTCAACCCGCCAAGGACACATCGACAGATTTAAAAAGGCGCTAGCTGACACCGGAATGAAAGTTCCGATGGCCACAACCAATCTCTTCAGCCATCCAGTCTTTAAAGATGGCGCACTAACAAGCAACGATCGCGATATTCGCCGCTTCGCCGTGCGCAAAGTAATGAGAAATATTGATTTGGCTGTA
>WLME01000007.1 GCA_009700365.1 Actinomycetota bacterium
ATTGCACTGACGCTCTTTCTTTATGGAACGCTCCAATATAAGGACAACACTCCATTTCCCGGGATGGCAGCCCTCGTTCCCGTTATCGCAACAGCCATCTCGATTGCGGCTGTTCATTCTTGGCCACGCATTTTAAGCTCGATTGGTAACAATCGTTTTGTGCAATGGTTAGGTGCTATCTCATACCCGCTCTACCTATGGCACTGGCCACTCTTAGTTATTCCAGTTGTCTATTTCGGCCGAAGTCTTCACATATACGAACGCTTTCTTTGCGTCTTAGCGACGCTTCTTTTCGCACACCTGACACATCGATTCGTTGAAGAACCCCTGCGTCATGCGCAACTTCAACCCAGAACAATCGTTCGTGGTGGCGCGTTAGCGACTGTATTCGCACTTACCATCAGTTTAGGAATTTACTCTTCTAGTTCAGATCTCATTACCTTGCCTGATGGAAAGGCTTTCTCACTTACTGAAGTGATGCGGAAACCGATTGTGTATGAAGACGGATGCCATGTTAATAACGGAGAAACGACTTCTCCGAACTGCCGTTATGGAAATGTTGGATCGCGTCGAAAGATTGTTCTTTTTGGCGATTCACACGCCGCTCAATGGATGCCTACTTTGGATAAGCTGGGACGCGAAAAGGACTTTGAACTAATCTCTCTCACCAAATCAGCGTGCCCAGGGCCATCTGTCGTAAAAGTTGATACTGGTGAATATAAGAATGCTGATTGTTCTGCCTGGCGTAGCTACGCATTCAATCGAATCAAGCAAATTCAACCCGATGCTATTCTCGTAGCAGGAATGCAGTACTTTGATATTCCGTCTGGATATACAGACCGCGCATCGTGGTGGCGCGAAGGCGAGAGAAAAACTTATCTAGCTCTCAAAGGCTCATCTGATCACATCGTCTACGTCTCGGATACGCCGCACCCGATACGCGATATTCCAAGTTGTATCGCTGCGGGCAAATTAGAGAGATGCAATGGTTCGCAACGTTCTATCCCCTACTTCTCACCTGGTTACCAGCAGATTAACCCAACATCATGGCTATGTGCTCGCACGTGTCCAGCAATTATCGGATCAATCGTTGTCTATCGTGACTCCTCTCACTTAACAGTTGCAATGGCGAGAGCTCTATCTGTGAAAATGGATGTCGCTTTGACCCGTCTTGGAATATTCAACGCCGCGTAAGTGAGCACTCGATTGAAAAAAGTGGCAGGATGCCGCCGTGGCTGAGTTAATTTATTACTGCGGAACTATGGATAGCGGCAAGTCCACCCTTGCACTACAGACTGCCCACAACCACAAAAGCCGCGGACGATCGGGCTTAATCTTCACTAGTAAAGATAGGGCCGGAGCAGGTGTCATAAGTTCCCGCCTAGGCCTTCAATCTGATGCGATTGAAGTGGAGCCAACCTTAGATATTCATAAATTTGTCGTGGAGCATCTCTCGATGGGCGATCGAATTGATTACATCATCTGCGATGAAGCGCAGTTCTACCAACCAGATCAGATTGATGGTCTTGCAAAGATAGTCGACGGCCTAGGAATAGATGTTTACGCATTTGGAATCTTGGCAGACTTTCGCACGAAACTTTTTCCTGGTTCAGCAAGATTGGTTGAACTCGCAGATCGTGTGAATACACTGCAAGTTGAGGCGCTTTGTTGGTGTGGTTCTCGGGCAACACACAATGCCCGCACAGTCAACGGTGTCATGGTCACTGAAGGCGAACAAGTCGTTGTTGGAGATGTGGGAAGAAGCGATGAGATTGCCTACGAAGTTCTGTGTCGCCGTCATCACATGCGACGAGTAACTGCCCGAGCATCTCGAGCAGGACATATGAGCTCTGAGCCACTACCTTTCAACCAATAGAATATTGATTCGAAGGGTAAGAAAATGAACACTCGCGCTTATGCCGCTATGGCCGCAAAAGAGAAATTGGCACCTTATGAGTTCGATCGACGTTCAGTCGGCTCCCATGATGTAGCCCTCAGCATTGCATATGCAGGAATTTGCCATAGCGATATCCATCAGGCGCGTGAAGAATGGGGTCCGGCGATTTTCCCGATGGTTCCAGGCCATGAAATTGCGGGAATAGTCACAGCGATTGGATCTTCAGTAACAAAGTTTAAAGTCGGAGACAAGATTGGTGTCGGCGTTTTCGTTGATTCGTGTCGCTCATGTGAAAACTGCACGCAAGGTTTGCAACAGTACTGTCTTGAGGGAATGACCGGAACGTATAACCAATTAGAGCGCGACGGTACAACTGTCGCGATGGGCGGATATTCCAATTACTTTGTGATTAATGAAGATTACGCTGTACATATTCCAGAAAACCTTCCACTTGAAGGTGTTGCACCACTTCTGTGTGCAGGAATAACTCTCTACTCCCCTATAAAGCACTGGAAAGTTGGTCCGGGTAAGAAAGTTGCAGTCATGGGTCTTGGTGGCCTAGGACATATGGGAGTCAAGTTCGCAGTTGCAATGGGCGCAGAAGTAACAGTTCTTTCTCATTCTGCAAAGAAGAAAAATGATGCTCTAGCTATGGGCGCTCACCACTTTATAGAAACTAGCGATCCAGCGGTATTTAAGGCCAATGCAAAGAAGTTTGATGTCATTCTCAACACTGTAAGTGCTGAAATCAATATAGATGATTATCTCTCGCTTCTGAAACTCGATGGCACACTTGTGGTCATCGGCCTACCCGGCAAACCGTACGCCGTTCATGTGGGGACACTTCTCAATGGCCGTCGTTCCATTGCGGGTTCAATGATTGGTGGAATTCCAGAACTCCAGGAAATGCTCAACTTCTGCGCTGAGAAATCCATCGTCAGCGATGTCGAGGTTATCAACGCTACTTACATCAATGAAGCGTACGAACGCACAGTCGCCAGTGATGTGAAGTATCGCTTTGTTATAGATGCCTCAACTATCTAAAAGAATGTAACAACGTTGCGATTGCCGGTGCCAAAACTAGCGCCGGCAGAAGGTTTGCGACAGGAATCTTCTTAATATCTAGTAATCGCAGCGCTATGCCCACAAGCATCAGTCCCCCGCAAATCGTCATTGCATCAATCTGATATGGCGCGAGGACCGAACCAAGGGCTAATCCGATGATTGTCCAAAAACCTTGATATAGGGCGACTGGAATAGCTGATGCAGCCACGCCCCATCCAAGAGTTGATGCGAATGCCATTGCGGCAAAGAAGTCCAGTGAAGATTTCAGAATTAGCTGATCAATTCCTTGCGACATGCCATCGCTCACACTTCCGAGTATTGCTAATGGGCCGATAACGAAGAGCAGCGATGCCGAGACAAAACCTTCAACAAATGAACTCTCCTGAGAGGCCCTAAAACGTTTACGCAAATTTTCACCGAAGGCGTCTAATCGATTTTCAAGCGACATCGCTGAACCAATGAGTCCGCCAATCAGCATGGAAGCGAGGATTACAAGTAGAGAAGAACCTTTGGGAAGGGCCGATTCAAATGTTGAAGACCACAAAGGCGATAGCGCTGATGCTGCACCGAGTGCAGTGATGAGACCGAGAACATCGGTGATGAGACTTTGAGATTTTCGGGTAATCCGTGAACCAGCGAGTATGCCAATTGTTGATCCGCCCAGGATCGCGACGATATTTACAAAAGTACCTAGGCCCACAAACATTGTTTAACTATAGACTCCCCCAATGGATTTAAGCCGAGTTCTTGCCTTCTTTAAACCTCATAAGACCGTTCCGATTACTCCTTGGCGAGCTGAACATCGTTGGCAACTTTCACTTTCGCGCGTCGCAATTCTCTTCTTTGGTCTTGCCGTATTTGGACTGGGAGATTCACTTCTTGTTCAAGGCGATGTGGGAAATGCGCCATGGACCGTCTTCTCCCAGGGACTGACTTATAAGACTGGGCTGAGTATTGGTTGGGCAACCTTTTTCATTAGCATCGTTGTATTGCTAATTTGGATCCCGCTCAATGAGCGTCCGGGTTTTGGAACCCTCTCCAATATTGTTTTGATTGCAACCTTTATCGAAATTGGAACGCACATCTTCCCTAAACAAAATACCGTTTTTGCCGGGGTCGCATTCTCTCTGCTCGGGATCACGATGGTTGGCCTCGGTTCGGCTCTCTACATCACTTGCGGATTAGGCCCCGGTCCACGAGATGGCGCTATGACTGGAATCCACTTTAAGACCGGAGTGCGTGTGGGTCGTGTTCGAATGGGTATAGAACTCGTAGTCCTGACGATCGGCTGGCTCATGGGAGGTCGCGTAGGCATCGGTACAGCCCTCTTCGCCCTCCTGATTGGGCAATCTGTGGCCATTTTCCTCGGTGTTGTCGCGCGTCTGACTCATCAGTAAGTAGACCGTGAACTAGCCTTTGGCCTAACTTCCCTCGGTCTGTGAGCCGTCATTTCGCACGGGGTCGCAAACACCCCCGTTACCAAAATCAGGAAGGTTCGTCATGCTTGATAGTTTCTTCAAAATATCAGAACGTGGCTCAACCGTTGGACGTGAAGTCCGCGGTGGTCTCGTAACATTCTTTACGATGGCTTATATCGTGGCCCTCAACCCATTAATCATCGGTCTCTCAAAGGATGCTGATGGAAAGTTCCTTGGTGGTGGAGATACTCCAAACCTTGCACTCGTAGCTGCTATGACAGCGTTAATGGCTGGTGTTCTCACAATCCTTATGGGCGTTGTCGGAAACTACCCTCTCGCTCTTGCTACTGGTCTTGGTCTCAATACATTCGTAGCCGTTGGTATCGCGTCGAAGATGACGTGGGCTGATGCGATGGGTCTTATTGTCCTCGAAGGAATCATCATCACGATTCTCGTCCTTACAGGATTTAGAACTGCTGTCTTTAAGGCAGTACCTGCACAATTAAAGATCGCGATCTCAGTGGGTATTGGTCTCTTTATCGCGCTGATCGGTCTTGTAGATGCAGGCTTTGTTCGCCGTACAGGCTCTGGACCCGTTCCAGTAACACTTGGCGATGGCGGAACGTTAGTCGGCTGGCCGATTATCGTCTTTGCACTTGGACTCTTCCTCACCATTGCTTTGATGGTCAAGAAGGTAAAGGGCGCGATTCTTATCGGAATCGTTACTTCAACTATCGTTGCAGTGATTATCGAAACATCACTCAAGATTGGTCCTAACTTTGATGGAGCTACCGGCAAAGTAAATCCAAAGGGTTGGGGACTCAACGTTCCAGCAATGCCAGATAAGGTGATTGCAACTCCTGACTTCGGTCTCTTCGGTCATTTCAACCTATTTGGATCCCTTGATCGAGTACCTCTGATCACGGTAATTCTCTTAGTGTTCACACTCTTGCTCTCAGACTTCTTCGACACCGTCGGAACAGTCACAGCAATTGGACACGAAGCTGGTCTGATTGACCGCGATGGAAACATTCCTAATAACGATCGCATTCTTCTTGTTGACTCACTTGCAGCTGTCGGTGGTGGCGTCGGAAGCATCTCATCGAACACTAGCTACATTGAATCTGCAGCTGGCGTTGGTGAAGGCGCTCGAACTGGACTCGCATCTGTAGTTACAGGTATCTGCTTCTTGCTCACAACTTTCCTTGCACCACTTGTAGCAATCATTCCTTATGAGGCTGCGACTCCTGCGCTTGTGATTGTCGGATTCTTGATGATGACACAAATTAAGGGTATCGATTGGGAAGATTATGGAATCGCTATTCCAGCATTCCTCACAATCATCTTGATGCCATTTACTTACAACATCTCAGTCGGAATCGGTGCTGGATTTGTAACTCATGTCGTGATCCGTTATATCCAAGGTCGTCGCAAGGATGTACATCCATTGCTCCTCTTGGTTTCTGGTCTCTTCATGATCTACTTCTTAACATCTCCTATCAATGCATGGGTTGGTTAAAAGAAGATTCCTTCAATTAGATGAGAAATCCCCGCCTCTACTTGAGGCGGGGATTTTTTCTTCCCAAGATTTCTCTTTCTCTACCTTTTTAGATTCCAATCAATCGGTTCGCGTCCGCAACTCTCGAGCATTTGATTCGTTCGAGAAAACGGCCTCGAGCCAAAGAAGCCTCTATAACTACTTAAAGGACTGGGATGAGCGGACTCGATCTTCATCTTAAAATGATGTGAAAGTTCTTGGGCCTGCCTGCCCCATAAAATGGCAACGACATCACGTCTACCAAGTTCTGCTGCCACCTTCTCGGTTATCTCTTGCCATCCGATATTTGAATGACCATTTGCTACCCCAATCTCTGTCGTGAGCGAGCGATTCAAAAGCATCACCCCGTTTTTGCTCCACGGAAGAAGATCCCCTGATTCTGGAGCAACGACACCTAAATCTGACGAGAGCTCCTTAAAGATATTCTGCAAACTCTTGGGCAATGGAGAAACAGAAGGCTCAGTCGAGAATGCCAGCCCGTTTGCATGTCCCAGAGTGGGATAAGGGTCTTGGCCAAAAATCACGCATCGAACATCTTCTAGCGGAAATGTAAATGCACGAAATATTTGTTGAGGTGAGGGTACGACTTCACTAAAGCCAATCCTTGAAAGTATCGATTCAATTTTCTGGGAAAGCGGTTGCAGTACCGGAATCCAGCTAGAGTGCACGAGCGAAGAATCGAAATCCTTCATGGCGAACTTCCATGGGTAATTCAAAGACTGCGGACATATGTTCAGATGTAATTACCTGATCTATCGGACCCGAAACAGCAATCGTTCCCCCCTTGAGTATGAGCGCATGCGTGGTGCCGGCAGGAATTTCTTCAATATGGTGAGTTACCAAGATTGAAGCTGGTGCTGTTGCATCGGAGGCAAAGATAGAAAAGCGCTTGAGCAAATCTTCTCTTCCTCCGAGATCGAGACCAGCTGTAGGTTCATCAAGGAGCAGCAATTCGGGATCTGCCATCAACGCACGAGAAATCTGCACCCGCTTCTTTTCACCGTCACTCAAAGTTCCGTAGATTCGTTCGGCTAAATCCCTGACGCCGAATGTGGTGAGTAGTGCGACAGCTCTGGACTCATCCCACAGATCGTATGCCTCGTTCCAGCGGCCGAGTATTGCATAAGCTGCAGTCAGAACGACATCGCGAACCTTTTCGTCATACGGAATATCTTCAGAGATGAGAGATCCGCAGATACCAATTCGATTTCGTAGTTCGAAGAGATCGATCTTTCCCATTTCCTTCTCGAGAACTAGGACACGACCAGAAGTCGGAAAAATGCGAGTAGCAAGAATTTGAAGGAGGGTGGATTTACCAGCCCCGTTTGGACCCAAGACAACCCAGCGCTCACCTTCTGCGATTGAAAAATCAATCGGCCCTAAAATCACCTGTCCACCCCGGTGGACGGAAACACCGTTCAATTCGAGAACGCGTTGTGTGGTCATAGGAAAGAAAGATATATCTTCCACACGCAAATCCGGTGAAATAGTCGGCAGAAGGCAAGTGATTCGCGATAACCTCGCGCACGTGACAACAGAAAAGAGCGAATTTACGGGCCTCATTCTTGTCTCTGGCCTCGATACTCCAGGCATAACGCAAGCCCTTTTTGAGACCCTTGCGCCATTTTCAATCTCTATCTTGGATATTGAGCAAGTCGTTATTCGCGATCGTTTGATTCTCACCGTCCTTATCTCCCTCAATCCAGCTCATGCGCAGGCGATTGATGAGGATCTTCAAATCTGTGGCGAGAAGCTCTCGATTGATATCGCGACCTCGTTCCAAGAGCAAGGTGAGTCGACAATCGCTGCAAAGACGGGGCTAGTTCACGTTGTTGCTCTTGGAAATCCACTTACGCCAACAGCGATTGGGGCAATCGCCTCCGCCATAACTTCACAGCATGGAAATATCGAGCGAATTCAACGAACAGCAAGTTATCCAATTACTGCCATCGAATTCGTTGTTTCAGGCGCAGAACAGTTGACTATTCGTCAATGTTTAGCGGAAGTCACCACCAGCCATTCTGTTGATATCGCAGTCTCCCCTGGTGGCTTGATGCGTTGGGCTAAGAAATTGGTGGTCATGGATGTTGACTCGACTCTCATCCAACAAGAAGTTATAGAACTCCTTGCCGCTAGAGCAGGCGTTCAATCAGAAGTTGCAACTATTACCGAAGCTGCCATGAGAGGTGAGTTAGATTTTGCGCAAAGTCTCAAAGCGCGAGTTGCACTCCTTGAAGGCTTGCCCGAAACAGTGATAGCCGATGTCCAAAAGGAGATTGTTCTTACCCCAGGTGCGCGCACTTTGGTGAAGACACTTCATAAACTTGGTCACAGTATCGCTTTGGTCTCTGGAGGATTTGTAGAAGTAATAGCTCCTTTGGTTGAAGAACTCTCAATCTCTCACTACCGCGCAAACTCTTTAGAAATTGTTGATGGGAAACTCACTGGAAAGGTCAAGGGCGAGATTATTGATCGCGCAGCAAAAGCAACTGCCTTACGTGATTTTGCAGCTATTGAAGGAGTAGAGCTCGAGCAGACGATTGCTATAGGCGATGGAGCAAATGATCTTGACATGATTTCGATAGCTGGGCTTGGTATTGCCTTTAATGCAAAGCCCGCGGTCAAAGCGGCAGCAGATAGTTCAGTAACGGCACCGTATTTGGATTCCGTACTTTATCTTTTAGGGATTTCCCGTGAAGATCTAGAAGAAGCTGGCGCTACGAGAAAATAAGAGCCTTACAAACGGCACGCATGTATATCTGTTACCAAGATTCCACGCGCACCGAGTGCCCAGAGTTCATCCATAAGTCGATTGGTCTCTTTACGTAAGACCATAGCTCTGACAGCAACCCAATCTGGCTTTTGAAGTGGAGAGATTGTTGGCGATTCAAGTCCAGGCGTTATTGCGCAAGCCTCGTCTACGCTCTTGGCCGGCACATCGTAATCAAGCAGAACATATTGGCGCGCTGTAACAACACCTTGGAGACGGCGAATGAGTATCTCAAGTTCTGGCCGCATCTGGGTATTGTCACGATTGATGAGAATCGCTTCAGAAGTCAGGATGGGCTCACCAAAGGTCGCAAGTCCGGCCTGCTTTAAAGTATTTCCCGTACTCACAACATCTGCAATCAAATCTGCTACTCCAAGACGTACACTACTTTCGACAGCGCCATCGAGTCGCACTACTGACGCTGAGATTCCCAAATCTCTTAAACACTTCTCGACTAACCCTGGATATGCAGTCGCTACTCGCTTTCCAGAAATATCGTTTTCCTTCCAACTCTGTGATGCAGGAGCTGCAAAGCGAAAAGTGGAGGAACCAAAATCTAGCGAGAGAATTTCCTGTGCCGAGGCGCCAGAATCAATAAGAAGATCTCGTCCGGTTATTCCGGCTTCTAATTCTCCTGAACCTACATAGATGGCAATATCTCTTGGTCGCAGATAGTAAAACTCAACGCCATTTTCTGGATCTGTAAGTATCAAATCCCGGGAATCGGAGCGCTGTCGATATCCCGCCTCTTTGAGAATTTCTATCGAAGAATCGGCAAGCGAGCCCTTATTTGGAACTGCAATTCTTAACATTGTGCTCCCTCATTATTGTGTCGAGAAAAAGAATTTAGAGATATCGGTAGATATCTTCCGGCTTAAGGCCACGAGCCAACATCAATGTCTGTAGATGGTAGATAAGCTGGCTAATCTCTTCAGCGAGGGCCTCATCAGATTCATGCTCAGCAGCTAGCCACACTTCACCAGCTTCTTCGAGGATCTTCTTGCCGATCGCATGAACTCCCGAATCAACTGCTGCGACGGTCGAAGATCCCTCTGGTCGACTGACTAGTTTGGCAACTAGTTCTGACCATAGAGAATCGAAGTTCTTCATGGCTCTAGTTTAGTAGAGCTTGCCTTAGCGCGGAGCAGATTTACCATTTCGGCCGGATCATCAGAGTTAAATACGGCACTTCCTGCGACGAAGGTGTCAGCTCCTGCCTCGCGAGCAATCTCGATTGTTTCAAGTGATATTCCTCCATCAACTTGAAGCCATATTGGGCGGGCACCAATCATGCTGCGCGTTCTACGAACCTTTTCCATCATCTCAGTCATGAACTTTTGGCCCCCAAAACCTGGTTCAACAGTCATGATCAGAAACATATCTACTTCATCAATGAACTCTGAATAGGCGCTCACGTCAGTGGCAGGTTTGAGCGCAATAGCTGCTCGCGATCCTTGGCTTCGAATATTTTTAAGAGTTGAGCGTATATTAGAAACGGCTTCTACGTGCACCGTAACGCTTGCAGCCCCTGCTTCTGCATACTGAACTGCAATCGAATCAACGTTCGAGACCATCAGGTGAGCATCGACTGCCAAAGGAGAGCTCTTAATGATTTCCGACGCTCTTGAAAAGTCAAAGGTGAAATTTGGAACGAATACATCATCCATTACATCTAAATGTAGGTAATCACTTACTTTTGAAATTCTTTCAATTTCGTGGTTAAGGTTATCCAAATCAGCGTTCAGGATACTTGGTGTAATTCGAATCTCTGAGCTCACAGTCTAAGCCTAAGCCATCTTTCTAAAGAGCGCGAGAAACATTGAATCTGTATCGTGTTCAGAGGTCCATAGAGCCATTGATTTATCCCTGACAGCGCCATGTAAATGGGCCGGCAAAAAAGGAGCGATATCGATCTGCTCTAAGTCGGGAATCTCTTTCACTATGCGCTTAACCTGACCAAAAGTCTCTGCAAAGTGAGGGCTACATGTTGCATATCCGAAAATTCCACCTGGATTGATTATTTCACTCGCCGACTTCGCAATCTCTAGTTGCAGTTGTGTGAGCTCGCGCAAATCTTGAAGAGTCCTACGCCACCTAACTTCAGGGCGACGTCGAAGTGCACCGAGTCCCGTGCAAGGAACATCTGCAAGAATTGCATCGAACTTTTCGCCCCGGCTTGAAATATCTCGGGCATCCCCAACCCAAACAGGAAACTTTCCGATAACTGCCTTTACCAATTTTGATCGCGGCTCTGATATCTCATTTGCCACAAAGCTCTTTCCTTCAATGTCAGCGATATGCGACAGAAGCGCCGCCTTTCCACCAGGGCCGGCGCAAATATCTAAGATGCTCTCAGCGTTTTTCGAAGCCTGCGAGAAGACATGTGCGACTAGTTGAGAACCTTCATCTTGGACACCAGCTTTTCGGTGTCGTATCAGTTCGACAGATGCAGGTGAACCTGCCATACGCGCCCCGTAAGGTGAATATTGGGTTGGCTCTCCCCCTAAGGCGACAAGTTCATCACGTGTTGATGCACCTGGCCAGGCGACCAAAGTCGGAAGTGCGGGAATATTATTTGCTGCGAGTTCTCTTTCAACTCTTTCAAAATCTTTAAGCAAATCGAAATATGCGGAAACTATCCATTCTGGATGTGAATAAAGAATCGAAAGCCGTGTAACCGGATCTGAAATGTGATGTACCGGTGCCATCCAATCTTCTATTGAACGTGCGCTCACTTTTCGCAACAGCGCATTTACAAATGAAGCTTTTGACTCCCCCAATACCTTTCGCGCGAGTTCCACGGTCTCAGATACAGCAGCATGTGTTGCTACCCTCATCTCAAATATTTGGTGAACTCCAAGGCGTGTAACATCGATGATGCCTTCGTCAACTTCAGTCCAGGGTCTATCTGAAACCTGGGCCAAAATATAATCATGGCGTCCTTGCATTCGCAGGCTTCCATAAAGCAATTCAGTTGCAAAACCCCGATCGCGCTGCTCGAAATTACTCGCCGTTAGCGCCTGTGGGAGTAAGAGATTGGAATAGCCACCGCGACGATTTACCTCGCTATAGATGTCATAGACAAGAGTTCTAACTGCATCAGGTTTAGGCTTCTTGAACGAGTTTCTTCTCGCCTCAACCAAATCGCTCACCCGGCTCTAGTCTGATCCCGTTGAGCCAAGATTGAGCGCTCATCCGTGTTTTGCCCGAGGGAGTAATCCAGCCAATCTCGATCGCAGTGGTCTTTGTTCCAACGAACAAAGATCGCCCTTGTCCCAATAATTCACCGGGGTTTACAACCAAATCTGACACTGTTGGAGTATCGACTTTGAGATTACTTCCGCGAAATGAAGTCCATGCTCCAGGTGACGAAGTAAAAGCACGAACCTTTCTGGAAATAATCTCAGCGCTCTCTGCCCAATCAATACGTCCTTCATCCTTAGAAAGTTTCAGAGCTCGCGTCACGCCAACGGAAGTTTGTGGGACCGGCTTCACCCCATTTTCAATCATTTCTAATGAATCCAGAACGGCTTCAACACCAAGTTCTCCAAGCTCTACGAAAAGCTCATCAGAGGTTATGTCACTATCGAGTGCAAATCTCTTGCTCGAATAAATTGGTCCTGTGTCCATTCCCTCATCAAGTTGGAAAACTGTGACACCTGAAAGTAGATCACCAGACTCAATAGCCCTTTGCACTGGCGCTGCCCCACGCCAACGAGGTAGAAGTGAGAAGTGGAGATTGAGACATCCCTTCTGCGGCGCACTGAGAATCGGTTGGGGCAGAAGGACTCCGTATCCAATGGTGAGCAAAAGATCGACTCCTGAGAGTAATGACAGTGTTTCGCTATGGCCTTCTGGCTTAAATACTGGAATCTCGTTCTGCGCTGCCCAGAGAGCAACTTCAGTTGGAGTAAGGACTTGCCCGCGTCCGGAGGGACGATCAGGTTGAGTGATCAGAAATGCAATCGTGTGCTTCGAGGCTAGTAACGCCTTAATGGTTGGTATGGCCACTGCTGGAGTAGCGGCTATGGCGATGAGCAATCAAAGTCCCCGTGTGAATGGGTCGTGCGGTGAAACCTTTATCTGTGGCGCAGTTCCAGAAGTGCTGACCAATCCAAACCATTCCGATTCTCGAATCTCTTTCATTGCAAGTTTTCGATCTTCATCCGAGAGTCTATCTATGAAGAGAATTCCGTTTAGATGATCGGTTTCATGCTGCAATGCGCGTGCCAAGAGTTCTGTTCCCTCAACTGTTATTGGTTCTCCATGAATATTAAATCCTTTAGCAACGGCTCGGAACGCTCGAGGGGTTGGATAGACGAGCTCCGGAAAACTCAAACAACCTTCATCGCCCTCTTGTATCTCCTCGCTGAGATCAAGGGTTGGATTAATCAGATGACCTATCGCTTCATCGACATCCCACACAAATACTCGAAGTGGGACGCCTATCTGTGGAGCGGCAAGCCCCGCGCCGGGCGCATCGAGCATTGTCTCTGTCAAATCTTTAACAAGAATGCGTAACTCTTTGTCGAAATCAGTAACAGGAGAAGCAGGTGTCACCAAGACCGGGTCACCGAAGTGACGGATAGGTTTGATTGACATGTCTCTATCCTACCTAACGGGTCAGGGAATACGGATCAATGCGTAAGTTGGAGAGTGATTTCCTTGAAGCGCTTCTCTTCCGTTGAAATTGATGGATTAAGCGAATGAGTTCTTCGCCGTGTTCTACTGGCGTAGTCAGAATGATTCGAGAGTTCCCGTTTGAAATCAACAAAGGACCTAGGATTTTAGTGGAGACCGGGAGTCTGCCTTGATCGACAGCTGCCTGTAAGCCTTTGAGAATAGATCCCATCTCACTAGATTCCGAGTCCAAGGTGAGAGCGCGCGAAAAAGGAGGAAGAAAGACATCACTTCTTTCTCGCAATTCCCGCTGGGCAATGATCGAGGGTTTCCATGATGCAAGTGCCCCAATGATTGGGTTCGAATCATCGACGACAAGCAACATTTTCCCGTTACTTGCCAGATGAGAGGCAGAAGAAAAGAACATTTCTCGCGCTCTTTCATGTGAACGAATATCTGATTGTGAAAAGTAGGAGTCACCTTCGAGTATGGCTATCCGGGAATATCCTTGGTCTATCTGTGGAATCGCACCCGGAGTTGCTATGACGATCCCCTTGAAATCATTGAGCACATCAATGATCTCTTCTCCTTCCGAAGATTTCAAAGCAAATCCGGGGAAAGCAGAACCTATCTCTTGCGCGAAGCGTTGGCTCCCCCGACCTATGTAGAAAGGCTGGGTTCCCTCACACCAACGGCATTTCCAGTCGCCGAAATCCTTTCCGCATAGAGCACACTGCGGTGCAGATTTACTCGTCTCCCGAAAAATCTTTCCACCACATTCGCATGAGGCGATATTTCTACACTTGGCGCACGAGATTGCTTGAGCATAACCTTTGCGCGGAACAAGAAAGAGGACAGATCCCTGGTGCAACCCACTACGAATCTCTGAAAATATCCGCCCCGGAAGAAGTTCAGAGTGGTTCTGCTGGAAGTAGAGTACTGGAACAGTCTGCTTCTGTGAGCTGTATCTAATCCATTTCAACTCAATGAGTCGTGCCACTTCTGAACTTGGCGAGAAACCGAGAAAAGTAAGTGATGTTTTCTCGAGTTGAGAACGCAATATGGCAACATCTCTCACATTCCACCCAGGTGAACGCCTTTCGTAATGATGTTGAGAACCTTCATCGACGACGACAATATTTGCCAAGTTTTCAATTGGTGCAAATATTGCGCTTCTAGTCCCGATTACAAGGTCGGCTTGACCAGAAAGTGCGAGAAGGAAATTTCTGTATCTCTGAACTCGATCCAGATTAGAATCTAAGAGAACTGCGTTAGGAAAATTTCCTGCAAGACGCATTGCTGAACGCGAATCTGGAACCACGACGAGAACTTTTCCGCTCTTCATCGCCTTTGATAGGTATTCAGAGATTGACTTGTTCGCATCCTGTTGGGCGGGCAGCTGGATATATGCTCTTGAAGGAGTAATTCTGAGTGGCGCCCCCTTGGTCTTGCTCCATTCGCCTCTCTCTACCGATGCTACTCGGGGCGGAATAGCAGAGCGAAGAATGTCATAAGGATGGGCGGCCCATCGCTGCGCAACAGAATCAATAAGGGAGATGCTCGCCCTAGTGGCAACAGGAACATCCGAAAGAATTTTTGAAATCTGTTTCAATTTTTCAGAGGACTCTGAAACTCTATCAATCACCAACCCCTCACAAGGTTTTCCATTAAAGGAAACCTCTACACGTATGCCAATACGAATCCGCTCATCCATCGAAAGGGGTATCGCATAATCGAAAGGCTGATCCAAATGGTAAATCCCACTATCAACCCAAATACGCGCAATTGGTAAAGAGCCCGCGAGTTCTGTCTCGGTTCTCTTGAATACTTCCGATTTCAGGCGAAGTGGCCTTGCAACTGCCACGTCTAAAACCTAAGAACTATTTAACCGCTGCTTGCAATTCCGATACGCGATTCGTTGCTTCCCAAGTGAAGTTAGGAAGCTCGCGACCGAAATGGCCATAGGCAGCGGTGGCGGAATAGATCGGACGTTTCAAATTCAAATCTCTGATTATTGCGGCCGGCCGAAGATCAAAGACTGTTGTTACCGCGCTTTGAATCTTCTGGACAGGAACGGTTTCAGTTCCAAAGGTCTCAACAAAAACACCTACCGGTTGCGCCTTGCCTATTGCATAGGCAACTTGAACCTCACACCTACGTGCTAGCCCCGCTGCGACGACATTCTTTGCAACCCAACGCATGGCGTATGCCGCAGAACGATCCACTTTAGAAGGATCTTTACCCGAAAAGGCTCCTCCTCCATGGCGAGCCATTCCACCGTAGGTATCCACGATAATTTTTCTTCCAGTTAGACCAGCGTCGCCCATGGGACCACCGATGACAAAACGACCCGTTGGATTAATCAGAGTTCGCATATCTTTTCGAGGTAGATCAATCTTGGCTAAGACTGGATCAATTACGTGGGCGATAATCTCAGGGGTTAATTGCTTTTGAACATCTACATCTTCAGAGTGCTGGCTTGAGATAACGACGGTATCCAACGCAACTGCCTTATCGCCTTCATATTCAATCGTCACTTGAGTTTTACCATCAGGGCGAAGATATGGGAGCGCACCCGACTTGCGCACCTTTGAAAGTTGCTGTGCCAACTCGTGAGCGAGCCAAATAGGTAATGGCATAAGTTCCTTGGTGTCATCGCAAGCGTAACCAAACATCAATCCTTGGTCACCTGCGCCTTGAAGGTCTAGAGGATCAACTGCAGATGCCACACGATGCTCGAATGCATCATCAACTCCTTGTGCAATATCAGGAGACTGCTGGCCGATAGAAATCGAGACTCCGCAGCTATTTCCGTCAAAACCTTTTACCGAAGAGTCATAACCGATTCCGATGACAGTGTCGCGAACGATGCCCATTACATCGGCATAGCCGTTAGTCGTAACTTCACCAGCAACATGCACTTGCCCAGTGGTGATCAAGGTTTCGACTGCAACACGACTTGCTGGATCTTGGTCTAAGAGTGAATCGAGGATCGCATCAGAAATCTGGTCAGCGATCTTATCTGGGTGACCTTCTGTCACGGATTCTGAAGTAAATAGGCGCTTTGACATTGTCCTAACCTAACTGAAGAAGGGCCTGATCGAGTAGCTGGCGAGCAAGTGAGTCTTTGGTGGTCTTCGACACCTTAATACTGCTGCCGGATTGTAGGAAGATCTCTCCGTGCGTAGTCTCGCTATTGAAGATATCTCCTGCTGAAACATCATTGAGATAGAGAATATTGGCGCCTTTTGCAGCCATCTTCTTGCGTGCCTCATCCACATCGTGTGATGTCTCTGCCGCAAAAGCAATGACTACTTGCCCTGTCTTAAGGGTCGAGACTTCGGCAAGTAGATCAGGGTTCTGAGTCAATTCGATATTCGAGAATTCAGATTTCTTAATCTTCTGATCTTCCTTCTGCAAGGGACGTGCATCGGCAATTGCAGCGGTCATTGCAAGAATAGTCGTCTTCGGAAACTCTTCTCTGAGTACTTCTAGCATCTCGCTAGCAGATTGCACCTTGAGGGTTCGAACTCCTGGGATGTCGGGCATCGCAACATTAGCTGCGATAACTGTGACATCAGCCCCGCGTGAAAGCGCATCTCGCGCAATTGCATATCCCTGCTTGCCGGAAGAATTGTTTCCGATATACCTAATCGGATCTATTGCTTCTCTAGTTCCACCTGCTGTTACAAGAACTTTTCGACCGCTCAGGTCACGAGATAATTCAGAGATCTCATTAAACTTCGCGAGGATATCGACGGTATCTGGAAAGCGACCATAACCGATGTCTCCACTAGTCAGAGCTCCAGTTGCAGGTTCCATCACCTGATATCCGCGATCAATCAAGACTTTCACATTACTTTGAGTGGCTTTGTCATGCCACATCTGAGGATGCATCGCTGGAACGAGAAGAACGGGAACCTCACTTGCAAGGAGCACATTTGTGAGCAAATCATCTGCTCTGCCTTGGGCTATTCTGGCGATAAGGTCGGCAGTTGCTGGAGCGATGATTATGAAATCAGCCTTTTTTGCTAAAGAAATATGCCGTACCTCATGTACATTTTCAAAGACTTCCGCGGTAACTTCACGACCGGATAGAGCTTCCCACGTTGCCTTCCCTACAAAATTTAAACTGGAGGGAGTGGGAACGACTGTAACGAGATAACCAAGATCTTTTAGTCGACGCAGTAGATCACACGATTTGTAAGCTGCGATTCCACCACCGACTCCGAGAATTACTTC
>WLME01000070.1 GCA_009700365.1 Actinomycetota bacterium
AGTGGAGCACCTAAACCTGCATCTGACCACAGGTTCTTCTCTTTACGTGATTCATTCTTGGTAATTACCGCATTTGCGGCGTTGAGAATATTTTGTGTCGAACGATAATTTTGCTCGAGTAAGACTGTTGCGGCGTTGGGGTAATCAACTTCGAATTGCAAAATATTGCGACTTGTTGCCCCTCGGAAGCCATAGATAGATTGATCTGCGTCTCCTACGACGCAGAGTTCGGCAAGTGGAAAGCCATCACCCTCAATGCCTGTTAGCTCCTTTACTAAGACGTATTGCGCATGATTTGTGTCTTGGTACTCATCCACCAAGATGTGGCGAAATCGAGAACGGAAGCGGGCTTTTGCTTCGGGAAATTTTTGGAGCACCTGAACGGTCTTCATAATTAAATCATCGAAATCCATAGCATTGGCTTGCTGCAATCGTTTTTCATACATGGTGTAGACATCAGCGACGATGGTCTCGAATTGATTAGTGGCTTGACTCAGATATTCATAGGGAGTTTGAAGTTCATTCTTTGCATTGGATATCAAATTCTGAAACTGGCGCGCCGGATATCGCTTGGGGTCGAGATTGAGAGTCTCCATGACTCGAGAAATGAGCTTCTGTGAATCTGCCGAATCGTAGATACTAAATGTGCTGCTGTAGCCCAATCGTTCAACTTCTTGGCGAAGCATCCGCACGCAGGATGAGTGAAATGTTGAGACCCACATAGATTTTGCGATGGGGCCTACGAGTTCAGTTACTCGCTCTTTCATCTCGCCGGCAGCCTTATTTGTGAAGGTGATCGCCAATATTTCATAGGGACGTACTTCGCGACGAGCCATGATGTATGCAATTCGGCGAGTGAGAACTCGTGTCTTTCCAGAACCAGCACCTGCAACTACTAATAATGGAGAGCCGGCGTGGGCAACGGCCTTCTGCTGCTGCGGATTGAGTCCGTCAAGCAAAGGATCGGTCGTCGTCATGGCGGGGAGTCTATTAGGCTTGTATGTCATGGAGCCGATATCAGATTCAGAGATCAAGCGCGTTTTAGTAGTTAATGCCCATCCGGATGATTCGGACTTTGGTGCTTCGGGAACTATCGCGCAATGGGTGCAGAAAGGCATCGAAGTCTCTTACGTACTTTGCACAAATGGCGATCAGGGTGGCGAAGAATCTGGTTTTACCAAAGAGGAAATGCCTGCAGTGCGTCAACGTGAACAACGTGCAGCTTGCGCTGCTCTCGGAATCAGTGATGTAACGTTTTTGAATTATGTCGATGGACATCTCGAACCAACAATCGCACTTCGCAAAGATATTGTGCGTCAGATTCGTCGTGTTCAGCCAGACCGTATTGTCTGTCAATCCCCCGAGCGCAATTGGGAACGCATTGGCGCAAGCCATCCAGATCACTTAGCAGCGGGTGAAGCAACTATTCAGGCGGTATATCCGGATGCGCGTAATCCTTTCGCCTTTACAGACTTGCTTGAAAAGGAAGGGCTGCAGCCTTGGCGCACTCGTGAAGTGTGGATGCAAGGCCATGCTCACCCAGATCATTTTGTTGATATCACAGATACTTTTCACTTCAAGATAGCAGCACTCAAAGAACATGCATCTCAAACTGGGCACGTTGAAAATCTTGAAGAGATGCTCCGCGAATGGGGTCAGCGCAATGCAGGTATTGGTCAGTTACCTGAAGGTCGCATCGCTGAAGCTTTTAAAATCGTCAATACAAATTAAAATTATTTAGCTGATGCTTTAATAATTTCTACCATTTGAATTGGGTACCCATCGCCTGCATACATGGCTTGGGTGCCGTTCATTTGATAAGCGCCGACTTCTCCAATTTTCTGAACAAGATCAAGACCCTTTGTGATTTTCCCCCAAATTGTGTAATTAGAACCTAATTGAGTGTCTTGGTAAACCAAAAAGAATTGTGAGCCATTTGTCTTTGGTCCTGAGTTAGCCATAGCCACTGTTCCTGCTGGGTAATTCTTAGGACCAGTCTTTGGCAAATTCTCATCAATATAGCCAGTCCATCCCGTCGGAGAACCGCCTCCGCTTGCTGTGGGATCACCACACTGAAGCACAAAGAGTCCTTGCGTTGTAAGTCTGTGACAGAGCGACTTATTAAAGTACCCGGCATTTGCAAGTGCCGTCATAGAAGTAACTGTTATTGGAGCCTTTGATCCAAGTAATGAAATAACAATGTCGCCACAATTTGTTTTAAGGGTAAGGGCCTTAGCGAATTTCTTTGAAGCAACGAGGGGTTGCTTCACTGTGGCAGGTGTGTGACCAGTTGCAGAGCTCTTGATGCAACCAGGAACTAATGTTGCGCGCTCTGCTGCATGAGCAGGAGAAAGTAGAACTAAACCAAGCAATGAGCTTGATACGAGTGCAATTGCAGTATTTCTCTTCATAGTCGAACTTCTCATTCCCATTCAATCGTGCCTGGCGGCTTACTGGTTACATCGAGGACCACTCGATTTACTTCACGAACCTCGTTGGTAATTCGAGTTGAAATCTTTTCGAGCACATCATACGGAATACGTGACCAATCTGCAGTCATGGCATCTTCACTCGATACGGGACGAAGAACTATCGGATGGCCATATGTGCGGCCATCCCCCTGTACGCCAACGCTACGAACATCAGCAAGAAGAACTACCGGGCATTGCCAAATATCGCGATCAAGGCCCGCGGCTTTGAGTTCATTTCGTGCAATCAAATCTGCTTCGCGCAAGATTTCAAGACGATCAGCAGTTACTTCTCCGATAATTCGGATACCAAGTCCTGGACCAGGGAATGGCTGACGCCAGACGATCTCTTCTGGTAATCCAAGTTCAAGCCCTACTTGGCGTACTTCATCTTTAAAGAGAGTGCGCAGCGGTTCGACCAGTTTAAATTTAAGATCATCAGGTAATCCACCTACATTGTGGTGAGATTTAATATTTGCAGTTCCTGTACCACCGCCGGATTCAACGACATCGGGATACAAGGTTCCCTGTACTAGGAATTCAACGTCTCCGCCGGCGGCAATATCTCGAGCTGCCTTTTCGAAGGAGCGAATGAATTCGCGACCAATAATCTTGCGCTTTTCCTCTGGGTCTGTGACACCTGCAAGGGCGCTGAGGAATTGTTCCACCGCATCTACGACAACGAGATCGACACCAGTCGATGCCACAAAATCGCGTTGTACTTGCTCAGATTCTCCGCTTCGCAATAGACCGTGATCAACAAAAACACAGGTGAGTTGCTTTCCCACTGCACGTTGCACGATGGCTGCTGCAACTGCAGAGTCGACGCCACCAGAAAGACCACAAATAACGCGCTTATCTCCGATGGCTTCCTTTGCCTTTGCGACTTCATCTTCTGCAATATTGCGTGTAGTCCATGTTGGCTTACATCCTGCAATATTGTTGAGCCAATTCTTCAATATTGCCTGGCCGTGTTCTGAATGAAGTACTTCAGGGTGAAATTGAACTCCCGCTAACTTTCCTGATGAATCTTCAAAGGCTGCAATCGGTGTATCAGATGTTGAAGCGGTAACGCTAAAACCACAAGGAACCTCTGAGACTGCGTCTCCATGTGACATCCAGACAGATTGCGTGACAGGAAGTCCTGCAAACATCTTTGAGCCAGCCTTTACTTCAAGCGGGGTTCGACCAAACTCAGATTTGCCTGTCTGTGCAACAACTCCGGCAAGCGCGGCAGCCATTGTTTGAAATCCGTAACAGATTCCAAAAACTGGAATGTTGAGAGCAAAAATCGCGGGATCAACTTTGGGTGCATGATCTGCATAAACCGATGAAGGTCCACCCGACAAAATTATTGCTTCAGGGTTTTTGGCTGTTACCTCTGCTGCAGTGATTGAAGAGGGGACAATTTCCGAATAAACATTTGCTTCGCGGACACGTCGTGCAATGAGCTGTGCGTACTGTGCGCCGAAATCGACGACTAGGACACCGTGCTTATCGGCCATGCTGCATAATGATTTCTACGCGCTGGAATGACTTCACATCCGAGTATCCGCAGGTTGCCATTGCGCGACGTAGTGCACCAAATAGATTCATAGATCCGTCGGAAGTGTGTGATGGGCCATTGAGAATTTCTTCTAGTGTTCCGACTGTTCCGACATTGACTCGCTGACCGCGTGGAACATCTTGGTGATAAGCCTCTGAACCCCAGTGCCACCCAAGTCCAGGAGATTCCACTGCCTTGGCTAGAGCTGAACCCATCATGACTGCATCAGCACCACATGCGATTGCCTTTGCAATATCTCCAGATTTTCCAACAGATCCATCGGCGATGACATGTACATAGCGTCCACCGGATTCATCAAGGTATTCGCGTCGAGCTGCTGCCACATCGGCAACCGCTGTCGCCATCGGAACTTGAATTCCAAGAACTGTTTGAGTTGTATGAGCAGCGCCCCCACCAAACCCAACAAGAACTCCAGCAGCGCCAGCGCGCATTAGGTGAAGTGCACCAGTAGTCGTTGCAACTCCCCCAACAATTACCGGTACATCGAGTTCGTAGATAAATTTCTTTAAGTTCAGTGCTTCATTTTCAGCAGCAACGTGTTCGGCAGAAACTGTAGTTCCACGGATTACGAAGATATCTACGCCTGCATCGATAACCGCTTTATGAAGTTCTGCAGTGCGTTGCGGTGAAAGCGATGCAGCAACCGTTACGCCAGAATCGCGAATCTGCTTGATGCGCTCTTTAATGAGTTCGGGGCGAATAGGCGCCGCATAAATTTCTTGCATACGACGAGTTGCATGCTTATCAGGCATCGAAGCAATTTCACCTAGTGGAATTCGCGGATCGTCATAACGAGTCCACAATCCTTCGAGGTTTAGTACTCCAAGTCCGCCCAGCTTTCCGATTGCGATTGCCGTCTCTGGTGAAACTACAGAATCCATTGGAGCTGCAATTAATGGAAGATCAAACTTGTATGCATCTATCTGCCATGAAGTGCTGACGTCTTCAGGGGTACGAGTGCGACGACTGGGAACGATGGCGATATCGTCAAATGAATAAGCCTGTCGGGCGCGTTTTCCGGGTGCGATTTCGTAATCCATGGCTATTTCTTCTTGCTGTAGTTAGGGGCATCGGCCACATGGAGAACATCATGTGGATGGCTTTCCTGTAAGCCTGCTGCAGTAATTTGAATCAATCGACCTTCGCGGCGCAGAGTTTCGATATCGGGCGCACCGGCATATCCCATTCCGCTGCGCAATCCGCCTACAAGCTGGTGGATAACTTCAGCAACAGGTCCGCGATAAGCAACCTTGCCTTCGATTCCTTCTGGGACAAGTTTATCTTCTGAAAGTACATCATCTTGCATGTAACGATCTTTCGAGTATGACTTCTTTTCTCCACGAGATTGCATTGCACCAAGGGAGCCCATGCCGCGATATGCCTTGTACTTACGTCCATCAATCTCGACGAGTTCGCCAGGAGATTCTTCACACCCTGCAAGAAGTGAACCGAGCATTACAGAATGTGCACCTGCAACGATTGCTTTCACAATGTCTCCAGAATATTGGAGGCCGCCATCGGCGATGAGTGGAATACCCGCCTTGTTGCACGCCTTCGATGCCTCCATGATGGCAGTAACTTGTGGAACACCTACACCTGCAACAACACGAGTTGTGCAAATAGATCCTGGACCTACGCCAACTTTCACAGCATCAGCCCCTGCATTGATGAGAGCTTGTGCACCTGCGCGCGTGGCAACATTGCCACCAATGATTTCGATGGTGGAGGAAAACTTTTTGATGCGTTCGATTGCATCGAGTACTGCGCGGTGATGACCGTGCGCGGTATCAACAACAACAACATCGACACCGGCTTCGATTAACTCCTGCGCGCGAGCAAATCCGTCATCTCCGACGCCGACTGCTGCTCCGGCAAGACCGACGTTCTTTACTAACTTTACGTGAGTGACTTGTTCGTCAACCGGAAGGTTGCGGTGGATGATTCCGATACCGCCAGCCTTTGCCATTGCAATTGCCATTGTTGATTCGGTGACGGTATCCATCGCAGATGAAACGACCGGAACGGCCAAAGTGATATTGCGCGTGAGACG
>WLME01000071.1 GCA_009700365.1 Actinomycetota bacterium
GGATTCCTCTTTCGACGTTGTGCGGTTAATTTTTGAAGACCTTGCCAACCCCATTAATGGAGTAAAAACGTATGTAATCGATACTCATTTGAGCCTGATTCATAGCTGGATCAAGCTCATCGGTGAACTCTCCGCCCATTGCTAGGTTGAGAATCATAAAGAATGGTTGATTGTAGACCCAGGTGCCAGATGAGCCATCGTTGGCGGCAACACTGAAATACATATTGTCATCAACATAAAACTCAAGCTGATTCTTCTTCCATTCAATTGCATATGTATGGAAGGCAGTAGTTAACGATGCAGGCGCCGTATATGTAGAACCGTATCCGCCACCGGCACCACCGGGAAGATTTGGACCATGAATGGTTCCAAACACGGTCGCGGGCATAGATCCCTTTTGTTCAATGATGTCGATTTCACCAGAGTCAGGCCAAGGAATACCTTTAAGAAGATCTTTTCCTAGCATCCAAAATGCGGGCCAAGTTCCTTCTCCTGAAGGAGTTTTCATGCGGATTTCAATTCGCCCATACTGGAATGAAAGTTTCTTGGCAGTTTTAATTCGCGCGCTTGTAAATTGACATGCACTGCAGGCAGTCAACATCCGTTCAATCGCAGGATCATTGCTGACTGCGGTGAGAGATCTATCTGCGATGCGGTTAGCAGTTATGAGCAGATGTCCAGATCCGTCCAATGCGAGATTCTTTGGATCTTTTGTGTAGAACTGGAGCTCACCATTTGAATTAAGCCCACCGAGTTCTGGAGACCAAACCTTTGGATTGGGAAGGGCACCCTTCTTCCCGTTGAAATCATCAGCCCACAGTAATTTGTAGCTTGTAATTTTCGTGGCCGCTTGTGCGGGGGCAAGCAGAATTGAGAGCAGGCCAAGAAGTGGGACGAGCACGAGCGCAGGGCGCCGCAATCCTGTGGACATATACATCTCTATTAGCCAGCCTTTCTGAGATCGAGCTTCTGTCACGCTTTCATAACTTTTGGAAAAAAAGGGCTTCTCGTCTTGCCAACTGGGCCTAGACCCACTTAACTTCCTTCTGTGAAACCGCTTTCATAACGATGAAAAGCCTACACCGGCTTCCTCATTTTGTGAATATCGGCCTCGCATAACTTTCAAGCATCAGTCTCACGAGTCAAGAGCCAAGGAGTTTGGTATGCGTAACAAAATTATTACGAAATTTAGTGCAAGAGCTCTCGTTGCATCGGTCGCTTCAATTGCAATTGTCGCAGGTGTTTTCACAACTCCTGCAAAAGCTGCAGACCCTGTAACTATTCGCATTTGGACATTTGGTGACGTTATTCAACGCAACCTTGTCGCCGAATATAAGGCTCTCCACCCAGAAGTTACTTTAGAGATCAAGAAGTCTGACCTTGATCCACTTAACGGAACAAATATGGTTACTGCATGTTCTGCAAAGAACGGTCCAGACGTTGTCGCAACAGAAGTTTCTTACTCTGGTTACTGGCGCTCATACCCAAAGTGCTTCCAGGATCTTCGCCAAATGAAGACAACTGGCGAACCATCTACAGGTATTCCTGCCGGTCAAACAGCATCTGATATTCAGAAGAATTACCTTCCTTGGCGTTGGCAGCAAGGCGTTGGCTTTGACGGAAGTGTTATCGGAATTCCAACAGATGTCGGTGGATTAGAAGTTGCATATCGCATTGATCTCTTTAAGAAGGCTGGCCTTCCAACAGATCGTGAAGCAGTAGCAAAATTGTGGCCAACATGGGATGCATTCATTGCAACCGGTCAAAAATATATTTCAAAACTATCAGCCGCAAATAAGAAGGCAGGCGTTGGATTTATCGATAACGCGGGCACAATTTATGCAGCCATCATGAATCAAGGAACAGCAAAGTATTACTCCAATGATGGAACAGAAACTGGAAAACTTATTTACTCCACAAACCCACAGGTGAAACTAGCTTGGAATACTACGATTAAGGCAACTAATGCCGGCATCGGTACACGTATTGGACAGTACACATCTGACTGGAATATCGGAATGAATAAGGGCACCTTTGCAACGATTCTTGCACCAGCTTGGATGATGGATTACATCAAGGCGCAGGCTCCTGATACTGCTGGCAAGTGGGATATTGCATCGATTCCTGGTGGCGGCGGAAACCAAGGTGGAACCCAACTTGGAATCCCTTCATACGCACAGAACAAGCAAGCAGCGTATGACTTCCTAACATGGTACTTAGCACCTGCTCAGCAACTCAAGGTATTTAAGACCTACGGACTATTCCCATCTGCATCAGTTCTTTATAACGATCCAGCGCTTATCGGTTACAAGGATCCATTCTTTAACAATGCGCCAGTTGGAAAAATTTATGCAGCTGGCGTTCAAAAGTTGAAGCCGATCTTTGAAGGCAAGCTTCAGCGCGCGATTGATACAGCTATCGGTGCCGGTTTAGGTCGCGTTGCGGCTAAGAAACAGACAGCCGATAAGTCGTGGGCTCAAGTTCTTAATGATCTCAAAAAAGTAGTGAATAACTAACTAGTCGAGATAATTAGGAAAAGGAAGAACACATAGATGACAGTTCTCAATGAGAGAGAGCGGCCTAAAAAGCCGCTCTCTCCATGGAAACCCAAGAAAACTTCAGCCCAGAAAGCTGTTGCATTTCCCGGTGTGAAATCACTCAATGGCCGATGGGGCTACCTTTACGTAGCTCCATTTGTCATCATGTTTGCAGTCTTTGGCCTTGCACCTGTTATCTATTCTGTCTATATCTCTTTCTTCCAATGGGATCCGCTAGGTTCATCAACCTTCACCGGTCTTCGCAACTTCAATCTTTTGTTGCATGATTCAGATCTCTGGCTTGCACTTCGCAACACTTTCAGCATTTGGGCGCTTTCTACCTTCCCACAAATGGTGATGGCGATCGGTCTTGCAAACATTCTTCGCAATACTCGTTTGCGCGGAAAATCATTCTTCAGAACCATTTTGCTCGTTCCGAATATCACTTCTGTCATTGCAATTACCATCGTTTTTAGCCAACTATTTGGCCGCGATTTCGGAATCATCAACCTTCTTCTAGAAGGTCTTGGCCTTAACCACCACATTGACTTCATTGAAGGTGTGATTCCAAGCCATATACAGATTGCAACGATGATCACATGGAGATGGATTGGTTACAACACCCTAATTTTCTTGGCATCAATGCTCGCTATTCCAAATGAGCTCTATGAATCATCTTCTGTAGATGGTGCAACCAAGTGGCAGCAGTTTAGGTATGTCACTCTTCCTCAGCTGAAAAACACAATTACCTTCGTACTCGTTGTCGGCACAATTGGTGGACTTCAAGTCTTCGCAGAGCCACAACAGCTTGCAGCCGACGGTGGATCAAGTAAGCAATTCTTGACCCTTACCCTCTTCCTCTTCAACCAAGCGTTCGTAAACAATAAGTACGGCTACGCCGCCGCAATCGGAATCTTCATTACTTTTATAGTTTTGATAATTTCTGCAGTCAACTTTGTGATTACACGCAAGATTTCAAATGATGGGACGCGATAATGACGACCATTACTAAAGCAAAGACTCCTCGATGGAGAAAAGTTCCCAAGACAAATTACATTCTTCTATCAATTATTGTCTTTCTCTCCATCTTTCCTTTCTATTGGATGTTTGTCGTAGCGTCAAATACCAATGCTGAAATTTCGAAGAGCCCACCATCTTTGATTCCTGGCGGACGCTTCTTGATCGTCGCTGAAAAGGTTCTCACCGCTCAAAGTGTTTATTTCAGTACCGCTCTGCTTAATACATTCATTGTCGGTATTTCTATCGCGGTTGCTCAAGTTATCTTCTCGGCGATTGCAGGATTTGCCTTCGCAAAGCTTGATTTTAGAGGTCGTAAAGGACTCATTCTCTTTGTAGTAGGAACCATGATGTTGCCTAGCCAACTCGGAATCATTCCTCTCTTTATGCTGGTCAAGAACTTGAGGATGATTGACACTCTGTATGCACTTATTGTTCCAGCGCTGATTACTGCATTTGGAGTTTTCTGGATGCGCCAAATTATCGATGCACAAATCCCAAATGAACTTCTCGAAGCTGCAAGTATCGATGGTGCATCCGTGCCTCGCATTTTCTTCCGAATAGTTCTACCTATCGTAAGACAGAGCGGATTTGTTCTTGGCCTCTTTGCATTCTTAGCTGCCTGGAACGACTACTTATGGCCAACTATTGTTTTGCAAAGCCCTAAGAACTTCACACTTCAGGTTGCGTTGACCCAGCTTAAGCCTATGTATGGCCTTGATTACGGACTACAAATGGGTGGAGCCTTCTTGGCCACCGCACCACTACTCATACTTTTCATTTTCGTCGGGCGCAAACTTGTGACTGGCGTTATGGATGGAGCAGTTAAAGGTTAAGAGTTTTAAATTTCCAACTATCTATCAGGATCAAAAAGGGGAAAGAATGTTCACTAGAAATAAATTGACAACGCTTGTTGCAGTATCTACTCTGTTATTGGCGTTAAATAGCGCGCTTTCTGGTTCAGCTTCAGCTGCAGGAACTTCAATCGTAGATGGCAATGCTCAGTTGCTGACTCCTCTTCTCGATTCCACCAATACCGCCGCAATAGATAAAGACGGAAACGACCAACAGCGTATGGCCGATGGTTGGGTTAAGAATGGCTGGTACGGAAGTGGTTTGGTATATCAAGTTACCTACGCACCTTCAGGCGGCCTGCTCAATATGACGTATCACGTAACAGATAAATCTGGCGCACCTGTAGTAAACAAGCCTGTCATTCTGCGCGTTGGTAAAGGGTATAGCGCATCAACTTCCATGATTAGAGTCGACGGTAGAAATACTGATCAACGCGGTGGAAAAGGTGCACTATCAAATAAAATCGATCAGCTAAATATCACCCACAACACTGACTACTTCGGAAATGTAACTTTTAGCCTTCAGAACATTGACGAACCAACTGTCGGTGTTCCACAACCAAAGAGCTATACCGACGCACCTGATATTTCAGTTGATGGTCTAAACGATTACCACACCCAAACACTGCTTGCCATCAACAACGAAAACTTTATGGATATAGCCGGGCAATATTCTGATCATTCAGTAATGACATCGATCTATTACTTCAAGCATGATTCGTTACCATCAACTCAAGTGGCAACACGTCCAACGCTTAAGCTTGTTGCCCCTGTACTCAATTCAACTAACTCATTTACAACAGCAGCTGGAGTGAAAGGTGCGTATGTAAATGTTGGCTCTTCAGTAGTTATCGCCTATAAGGTACTTGATGATGCAGGCGTAGCGCTTCCTAATGCAAATGTCGAGATTAAGAATGGTGCAACAACTCTGACTGCTGTTTCAGATTCGATGGGATATGCCGTATTCACAATCCAAGATACGCATACAAAGGGTGAAGCAAAGCCAGCATCACTAACAGCTGCCCCAGCATCAGCAGGCGCAGTTGCACTTTCGGTAACTCCAAAAGTTGTCGGTGCTTCTTCAACAACAGCAGATGCACTCGAACTTCACTTCTTTGGTACTCCTATCGCGGCTAAAGCCACTTCAACCACAATTACTTGCGCAAAAGGAAAGACATTTGTGAAAGTAAAGGGCATCAATCCAAAGTGCCCTAAGGGTTACACCAAGAAGTAATTCAGATTCAGCACAACGAATAATTAGGAGAAGCCAAAATGCGTAAAGTCTTTATAGTTCTTACCTCCTTTGCGCTTTTGGCTGCTCCCACTTTCTTCCTCGTGCCAGCCAGCGTCGCTGACACAGTCACTGTTGTGTCTCCGCCCTCGATTTCTTTGACAAAAATTGGTGGGAGCATCACTGCAAAACCAGCAACATGGTCTTCATCGGTCAAGAGCACTTTCTCGTGGGTCGTAAATGGCAAGGTAGTTGCGGGCAAGACAGCCAAGAGTTTTACTCCACAAAATAAAAAGGGTACGTCGATCGTTTTCCGTGAAAGCGCTCAAGGAATTACAACTCAATCGAATCCGATTGTGATTGGAAATGTGGCGGTAAATGGATTCCCGGCGATTGATTTTGCCGACGCTGACAAGGCGACAATGTCTGTGACACTTCCAA
>WLME01000072.1 GCA_009700365.1 Actinomycetota bacterium
AGCAGGTACGCGTTGTTGTTGGCGCAGGTCGCGAACAAGTCGAGGCACACCTTCTCGAAATCGCACCGCATGTCACAACCGTCTTTCAAGAAAAGCGCGGTGGAACAGGTCATGCGACACAACTTGCACTCGATGGATTAAAAGCAACAGGAACCATCTTGGTATTAGCAGGTGATACGCCAATGCTTACCGGTGATTCTCTTCAACAACTTCTTGATCACCATCACGAAGGCGGATTTACCGCTTCGGTATTAACGGCCGAGCATCCAGATCCCACTGGCTATGGCCGAATTATTCGTGGTGACGATGACTCACTCTTGCGAATCGTCGAAGAACGAGATGCCGATGATATTCAGCGAGAAATCTTCGAAGTAAATTCTGGTGTCTATGCATTTGATTCAGCCAAACTCGCGAACGCGATTGGAAAGCTCACTAGCAATAATTCACAGGGCGAGCTCTATCTGACTGATGTTATTGAAATTCTTCGCAATGAAGGCGGAAAGATAGCGGCAGTATTAATCGATGACTTCATTGAAATCTTAGGGGTCAATGATCGCGTACAACTCGCCGAGACCGCGGCCCTATTGCGTGATCGCATCAATGAAGAGTTAATGCAGGCCGGAGTCACAATTGTCGATCCACTCAGCACTTGGGTTGATTCAACTGCCACTGTTGCAAACGATGTAGTCCTTATGCCGGGCACTGCAATTAGCGGAAATACAACTGTTGCTACAGGTTCAATTATTGGTCCGCGATCAACATTGGTTGATTGCACTGTTGGCTCAGGCGCTCGCGTTATCGAATCACGAGCTACCGAAGCAATTATCGGTGAAGGTGCAAATGTTGGACCATATACATTTTTACGCCCTGGAACCAAGTTGCTTCCGAACTCAAAGGTTGGCGCATATGTCGAGATGAAGAATGCGACCCTCGGCGAAGGTTCAAAGGTCCCACATCTTTCATATGTTGGTGATGCAGTTATCGGCGAAGGCAGCAATATCGGCGCTGCAACAATCTTCGTGAACTACGACGGCGTCGAAAAGCATTACACAGTCGTCGGCGACCATGTCCGTATCGGAAGCGATTCGATGTTAGTTGCCCCAGTCACAATCGGAGACGGCGCTTACACCGCCGCAGGTTCAGTGATTACAGAAGATGTTCCTCCCGGTGCAATTGGTGTCGGTAGGGCAAAGCAGCGAAATGTAATAGGTTGGGTTCTGCGTAAGCGACCTGGCACCAAATCAGCTGAGGCAGCAATGCGCCACAGCGATGACGAGCAGAAAGGCTAACTTCCTTGAGCGAAATCCGTTTATCCTCAGAGAAAAAACTTCGTCTTTTTTCAGGCCGCGGATTTCCAGAGTTATCAGAACAAGTTGCCACTGAACTAGGTATTCCGCTTACTCCTACCTCTGCTTACGATTTTGCAAATGGTGAAATCTTTGTTCGCTTCGAAGAATCAGTTCGTGGTTGCGATGCATTTGTTATTCAGTCACATTCGGCGCCAATTAATAAGCAAATCATGGAACAACTCATCATGATTGATGCACTCAAGCGCGCCTCAGCAAAACGCATCACCGTCGTTGCTCCGTTCTATGCATATGCTCGTCAGGATAAGAAGAGCCGAGGACGCGAACCAATTACAGCCCGCCTTATGGCAGATCTTTTTAAGGCAGCAGGTGCTGATCGACTGATGGTTGTTGATCTTCACACTTCACAGATTCAAGGTTTCTTCGACGGACCCGTCGATCACTTATTCGCACTTCCAATGCTTGCTAACTACGTCGGCAGCAAGGTTGATCGCTCAAAGCTCACGATTGTGTCACCAGATTCAGGTCGCGTCCGTGTTGCTGAGCGCTGGTCAGAACTCCTCGGTGGCTGTCCAATCGCATTTATCCATAAGACTCGCGACCCACTGATTCCAAACGAGGCAGTCGTAGGAAAAGTTGTTGGTGATGTTGAAGGCCGCACCTGCGTTGTTATCGACGACATGATTGATACAGCAGGCACAATCACTAAGGCCGTCGATGCACTCTTCGAAGGTGGCGCAAAAGATGTCATCGTTGCTGCAACGCACGCGGTCTTCTCTGGCCCCGCAGTTGAGCGGCTCAAGGAATCTCGCGCTGTAGAGGTAGTCGTTACAGATTCGCTTCCGCTGTCCGATGATCAGAAGTTCGACAAGCTGACGGTGCTCTCAATCGCCCCACTCTTGGCTCGAGCAATCCGCGAAGTCTTCGAAGATGGCTCAGTAACTAGCCTTTTTGACGGACATAGCTAAGTCACGCTAACCTTCACCTCGTTCCGGCGAGGGTGAAATTTATCCGTGATCGACGGCGTAGGTATCAACTCCTGCTGGAACTTCGCAACACATAAGAAGTTCGATAACAGCAACTAAACGAAGTTATTAGGGGAGTTTCACAATGGCAGAAGTATCAATTAAAGGAACAACACGTACCGAATTCGGTAAAGGTGCTTCACGTCGCGCACGCGTAGCTGGTCTCGTTCCTGCTGTTATCTACGGACACGGCGAGAAGCCACTTCACATCACTCTTCCAGCTCGCGAACTTGGCGTTGCCCTTAAAGAGTCAAACGTTCTTCTTAATATCGATATCGATGGAAAGCCAGAACTCACACTTCCAAAGTCTGTAGTTCGCCATCCACTCAAGCAGATTCTTGAGCATATCGACCTCGTACTTGTTCGCCGTGGCGAGAAAGTCGTCGTTGCAGTTCCTGTTCACACTGAAGGAAAGCACGATCCAGATGGAATCCTCGAGCACCAGCACAACACAATTGAAATTGAAGCTGAAGCAACTTCTATTCCTAAATTCCTTGTTCTTGATATTGAGGGCATGAGCGCTGGAACTTCGAAGTATGCATCAGATGTGGTTCTGCCTGCAGGTACAACTCTTGTCAGCCCAGAGAACACAATTATCGTTCACCTTTCTGAGCGTTCAACTGCAGTTGAAGAAGTTGCTGTTGCAGCTCCTGCTGCTGATGCGGCTGCGGCACCTGCTGCAGATGCAGAGAAGAAGGACGCTTAACCCTTACCCTTTCGCATATGACGTGGTTGGTAGTAGGTCTCGGTAATCCCGGGGATGAATATGCTGCCACCCGTCACAATGTGGGTCAGATGGTCATTGATCATCTTGCAAAGCGCCACAATCTAAAACTGTCATCACATAAATCTCGCAATGAAATCGCAGCTTATAAATTGGGCGTAGGCGCAGATGCGCACTCAATAATTCTTGCAAAGCCAAAGAGTTATATGAATGAATCTGGTGGGCCAGTTAAGGCGCTCGCCGCTTTCTACTCCATCGAGCCCGCCAAAATCATTGTGCTTCACGACGAACTTGATATTCCTTACGCTGCTATTCGCTCCAAAGTAGCCGGAGGCGATAACGGCCATAACGGTTTGAAATCACTCACCTCTTCATTCGGCACACCAGAGTACTTCCGCGTTCGCCTTGGAATTGGCCGCCCCATGGGGCAGCAAGATCCTGCAGATTTTGTTTTAAAGCAATTTAGTAAAGAAGAGAAAAAGTCGCTCGAGGAGTTCGTCGATCGGGGTGCAGATTGCGTCGAGTTCCTGATTGAAAAGGGACTAGACCATACGCAATCAAAATTTAATAGTTAGCGAAAAGAGAAAAGCTGGGGTGATTTACACCCCAACTTCTTATCTAAATTTCTCTTGAACAATATTAAGCGTGTTCTCCGCCTGTGTGAGCGAAAGTTTTGCAGGTAATCTGCCAACGATTATCAAGAAGGCACCATCGATATAGAGATTGACCATTCTTGTTACTTCTTCTAAATCTTTGCTTACGTGTAACCCCTCCGTTTGTGTGAAATTGAATCCACTTTCTCTGAAGGAGGTTAGACGCTTTATCGGTATTGCAAAAGGGGTACTTAGTGAATTTTCTGTCGAAAAGCCCCAGTCTGAGGCGAAACTTGCTAGAAATCAGCCAGTATTTCGAAGGCCTGCAGCAACACCATTGATAGTTAACAAGAGCGCTCGTATGAGAGTTGGATCCGCTTCGCCTTCGGTGCGCACTCGGTGCAAGAGATTTACTTGCAGCAATTGAAGAGGTGCAAGATAGGTATCTCGGACCTGCAAAGTACGTGCGAGCACTTCTTGATCTCCAAGGAGCGAACTCTTTCCAGTTAAGGCAAGGATTTCTGCAACTGTAAGGTCGAATTCATCTTTGATGGTGTCCAAGAAGTGGTGCAAATCTTTTGGTACAAGAGTTTCAACATAACGCTTTGCAGTATCTAGATCTGTCTTTGCGAGAGTCATTTCGACATTACTGATAAATGTTGAGAAGAAGTGCCACTCTTTCAGCATCTTCTTTAAGACATCTGTCTTTCCTGCCTCGCGCGCAGCCTTAAGTCCAGAACCTACTCCGAACCAACCTGGAACAATTTGGCGTGATTGGGTCCAGCCGAATACCCATGGAATCGCGCGAAGTGAATCAAGTCCACCTGCGGCATCAGGGCGACGCGATGGACGTGATCCAAGAAAGAGATTTCCCAGTTGTTCAACCGGTGTTGATGCGTAGAAATATGCAGGCAAATCTGGATGATCAATTAATCCGCGGTACCGGGCAAAAGAATTATCGCTCACTAGGTTCATGCAGTCGTTCCATTTTTGTAGATCCTCTGGGCTTTGTCGTGGTCCGCGATTGAGGACCGTTGCTTCAAAGGATGCTGCAAGTGTGAGTTCGACATTCTCTCGAGCAAGTGCTGGAAGCGCGTATTTATCGGAGATAACTTCACCTTGCTCGGTCATCTTGATCTGGCCATCGACAGAGCCCCAAGGAAGTGCAACAAGTGCTTCGTATGTTGGACCGCCACCACGGCCGACTGACCCACCACGACCATGGAATAAACGCAGTTTGACGCCGTGCTTCATCGCAACATCGCGGAGCGTGCGCTGTGCGCGGTGAATTTCCCACTGCGAAGTTGCAATACCTGCATCCTTATTTGAATCTGAATAACCAAGCATTACTTCCTGAACATTGCCACGTAGTTCAACAAGCTTGCGATATGTTGGGTCTGAAAGTAGCTTCTCGAGGATATCTCCTGCTGCGCGGAGTTCGGCGACAGTTTCAAGTAGAGGCGCAAAACCAATCTTTGCAACGCTCTTGTTGATATCAACGAGACCGGCCTGCTTGCCAAGAACTGTGGCTGCAATCAAATCATCTGCACCTTTGGTCATTGAGACGATATAGGTTTCGATAACTTCAGGACCGAAGCGTTCAATCAGATCTTCGATTGCAATAAAGGTATTGAGGGTTTTAGCACCTGCAGCATCTAGCTTTGATGCATCAAGTTTTTCAGAAGATGCAAGCTGCTTAATGAGGACCGGGAATTTATCCACGTGTGAAAGTTCGATGTAGTCTCCAGAGAGCATCTGCTTGAGCGCATAGTGGTGTGCATCTGAATGTTCGCGAATATCTAGAGTTGCATGTGTCAGACCAAAGGCTGCAACGGTGCGGATAGTGCGTTCAAGCAAGCCTGTAGCAAGGAGTTCGCCGCGATGAGCAAAAAGTGAATCGCGCATCAAGGTTAAATCTGCGAGCAGCTCTGCCGTGTTCTTGTAATCACGACCAGGCACATGTGGCCCACGAACTGCATGTCGATTGCGAGTAAATGCAAGGCGATGCACAATTGCTGTGGCTTTAAGTCGGTATGGCTCTTGAACATTAAGCCTCAAAAAGCGTTCTTCGAATTCTGGAATGTTCTTGAGATCTTCTTCAACAGAAGCGCTGAGTTCGGGAGTAGCACCTGCAATACGTGTAGAAACAGAGAGCATCTGGCGAAGACGGTTCATGGCTGCGATTGTTGTGCGAATCGCGTGCCCGACTTGGAGAACTACCGCCTCTTCAGTGATTTCAGGAGTGATATTTGGATTTCCATCACGGTCTCCACCGATCCATGTGCCAAACGTTAAAGGACGGGCGGTTACTGGAAGGTTGATATCTAGGCGCTTAAGTTCGCGAGCAAAATCATTGAGTACTTCAGGAACTGTGTTCGTTGCAAGGTCATCAAGATAATAAAGAGC
>WLME01000073.1 GCA_009700365.1 Actinomycetota bacterium
AACGCTTTAAGGTCTAAGGTTCCAGTTTTCTGCAATTCGCGAAGAAGCAGACCCGTAATGAGATATCCGGAAATCACATAGAAGATATCAACACCGATATATCCACCACTGACTATTTTGGCGTGGTAGATAATTACAAGTACGGCAGCAAAGGCGCGCAGCGCCTGTATTTGTGGAATACGCACTACACAGTGACCAAAGCGTGCAAAGGAACATTGGGCGCTGCTCGTTCAATGCGAGATCTTCCATCGAGCCCTGCAATCTCCATAAGAACGAGGATGCTCGAAATGGCACCACCTGCATCTGCAATCAGAGATAGCGCCGCTTCGAGTGTTCCGCCTGTTGCTAGGACATCATCAATCAAAGTGACTTTAGTTCCGGGTGCAAATGCATCTCGATGTATCTCAATCTCATCAATACCGTACTCCAACCCGTAAGTGCGCGCGAAGGTATCTGCGGGTAGCTTTCCTTTTTTTCGAATCGGAACAAATCCAATTTCTCGCTTTACAGCCACGGCGCTGGCGAGAATAAATCCGCGAGCTTCTATCCCGATGGCAATCTCTGATTCCTTATCCAGCGAAGCAAGGTGTCCGATAACGGTGTCGAGAGCCTGGCCATTGGAAAGCATGGGAGTGATATCTTGAAAGATGATGCCGGGCTTGGGATAGTCAGGTATAGCGCGAATCAGTGAGAGAGCTCCAGCTATATCCATCTTGATATCCAACCACCGTAACTGTGTCCGAACGGGGACTTGAACCCCGAATCCCTTGCGAGAACTAGCACCTCAAGCTAGCGCGTCTGCCAATTCCGCCACCCGGACGAGTAACTCGCTCGCTTTGAGAATAATCTTAAGCGCTCGAGCCGAAATAACTGCGTAAGGGTATCAACGAGGTCGTTGTCACGCAAAAGTGAGGCTAAGACCGAGACATTCCACTTGTATGGCGGGCACAATAGGTACATGACTCTCGAAGAAGAAGTTGTCCGTATCTGCCAAGACCTCATCCGAATCCCATCAGTAAATTTTGGAGAAGGAAGGGGCGATGAGAGAGCTGTAGCAGAGTATGTAGTGGCATCACTTGCCGAAGTTGGTATTGAATCGAAGATTTATGAGTCAGCTCCGAATCGTTGCAATGTGATAGCTCGCATTGAGGGGGCCGACAGCTCCAGACCTGGATTAGTAGTTCATGGACATATCGATGTTGTTCCAGCAAATGCGCAAGATTGGTCAGTTGATCCATTCGGCGCAGTGATAAAGGATGGAATGATTTGGGGACGTGGCGCAGTCGATATGAAAAATGTCGATGCAATGATCCTTGCAATTGTTCGTAAATGGGCCCGCATTGGATATAAACCACCTCGCACCATCGTTCTCGCATTCTTTGCCGACGAAGAAGCGGGCATGACATTTGGTTCACGATGGATGGCTTCACAACACCCTGAAGTCTTTGAAGGTTGTACTGAGGCGATTTCTGAAGTGGGTGGGTTCTCCGTCACTGTAGGAGACGGTAAGCGACTCTATTTTGTCGAGGCTGCTCAAAAGGGAATCCATTGGATGAAGTTGACTGCAACAGGTCGTGCGGGACACGGTTCTATGATGAATGATGAAAATGCTTTGACTGCGCTGACTGAGGCGGTTGCAAAGATCGGAAAATACGAATGGCCTCAGAGATACACCTCAACTGTGAAGAAACTCTTTAAGAAGATTGCTGATGCAACGGGCAAAAGATACGACGAGAACGATCTACGCCCTCTCTTAAGCGAGATAGGACCTACGGCTCGAATGATTGGAGCCACTTTGCAGAACACCGCGAATCCGACGATGCTTGAAGCTGGCTATAAGGCGAATGTAATTCCCGGCAGTGCGACAGCGGTTATTGATGGCCGATTCTTACCTGGGTACGAGGATGAGCTGAATCAAACGATTCGATCAATCATCGGACCGGATATCAGCATCGAGACAATTTCGAGAGATATTGCTCTAGAGGTCGAGTTCGAAGGCGATCTTGTTGATGCTATGTGTAACGCGATTCTTCAATTTGATCCCGATGGAATTCCTGTTCCATATCTCATGAGTGGTGGAACAGATAACAAGGCTCTCTCGGAACTTGGAATCATCGGTTACGGATTCAGCCCTCTCAAACTTCCAGAAGATTTGGACTTTATGGCTCTCTTTCATGGAGTTGATGAACGAGTACCGATCTCCGGACTGGAGTTTGGTGTAAAAGTTCTGGAGAACTTCTTAGAAAATTGCTAACCGGGAATTAGTACGCAGATACTTCATCGAGTGCATCTCGTACGATTTGCGGCAAGGTCACTTCTTCACTCTTCAAAATTCCTCGCAATTGAGCCCCTGTACGGGCACCGACAATCGCGCTTGTAATTCCAGGAGTATCTCGAACCCAAGCAAGTGCAACCTCTAGGGGTGAGAAGCCAAGTCCTTGTGCTGCAATTGATACCGCTTCAACAATTCTCGAGCTGTCTCCATTGAGATATGGCTCAACATGTTTTACAAAGTGTGGAGCGGCAGCTCGCGAATCACTTGGAATTCCATTGCGGTACTTACCAGTGAGAACGCCACGACCTAGCGGGGCCCAAGCCAAAATCCCGATCCCTGTCTCATCTGCGCAGGGGAGTATCTCGTCTTCGGCAGTTCTATTTAGTAATGAGTATTCGATTTGATGAGAAACAATTGGAGCCTTTGCTGAATTAGATTCTTGAATGGTAATGGCACGTGCACTTTGCCATCCTGAAAAGTTGGAGAGACCGACATAACGAGCTTTGCCTGATGAGTATGCATAATCAAGTGCGGAAAGAGAATCTTCAAGGGGATTAAAAGGATCCCAGCAGTGAATCTGCCATATATCGACATAATCGGTTTCAAGCCTAGATAGGGATTTATCCAACTCAGCAATGAGCGCTTGCCGGGAGTTATTAATAGTCCGATTTCCGTCAGGAAAAGTTATCCCGGCCTTGGTGGCAATCGAGACGTCGCTTCTTTGGAAGAGGGTCCCTATGAGCCCGCCGATCACTCGTTCGCTGTCGCCATCTCCATAGGTGGATGCAGTGTCAAAGAAATTTCCACCCGCTTCTATGTAGGCGCGGCATTGATCGGCAGCTTCGTGTGTATCTGTGTCACGTCCCCAGGTCATAGTGCCAAGTCCTAAGCGTGAGAGCTCGAGTCCACTCTTGCCTGCTCGTCTCATCTCCATATCGCGCACACTAGCAAGGTCACGGTCAAAAGAACGCGAAGACTATATTCAGGTTAATCTTCGTGGCGTGGCAAAGATTGTTTTACTCCGACATGCGCACTCTTCTGCAAATAGCGCAGGAATTCTTTCGGGACGTCTGCCGGGAGTCAGTCTTAGTCGTGATGGAAGAGCGCAAGCAGAGACACTTATTGCTCGCTTAGGAAAGAGTGCTTTTCATTCGATCCGAGTAAGCCCAATGCAAAGATGTGAAGAGACCATCAGGCCATGGATTCAATCGCAGAATTCAAAGATTTTATCGAGCTACCATCTCGATGACGGAATTATCGAGGTCGATTACGGTACATGGAGTGGGCGCAAACTCTCGGCGCTCTCAAGAGATCCACTGTGGAAGATTATTCAATCGACGCCAAGTAAGGTCCGCTTTCCAGGTGGAGAGAGAATCACTTCAATGCAGAAACGCGCTCTCTTATCAATTGATGAGGCTTACAAAGAGAAGAAGGATGGAACATTCCTCTTCGTGAGCCATGGAGATGTAATTAAGGCCGCAATCGCTGGAATGATTGGATTGAAGTTAGATGAGTTTCAAAGTTTGGTAATTGATCCTTGTTCCATCACGATTCTTGATTACGATGGCAAGAAGGCAAGACTGGTTACCTTCAATGACACGAGCTCAGATATCTCATCATCAATCGTGCAGAAGAAGCGAGCAAAAGTTCTACTCGGCGGAGGTTCAGGAACCAAGGGGCGTCGCCTGTGACCGCCAGACTTATCCTCTTTGACATGCCCGATAGATTTGTTGTCGGAACTGTAGGACAACCTGGCGAGCGTATTTTCTTCGTACAAACACGGCAGGGATCCCGTCTCATCTCAGTTTCGCTCGAAAAGAGCCAAGTCCAAGCACTTTCCGAGAGATTGATATACATGATTCGCGAAATCAAACAGAGTGATCCAACGATAATTATCAAGAGATTCGCAAAAGACGACTTGCCGCTGGATACCCCCATCGAAGAAGAGTTTCGTGTCGGAGTCATCGGTTTGGCATTCGAGTCACAATCACAGCGCATTCAAATTGATATGCAAGCTGTTTCAGATAACCAGAATGAAGAACCCGAATTTATTGATGTCGATGATTTAGCCAATGACCAAGATATCGTGCGCGTGTTGATTACACCTGGAGAAGCAGAGGGGTTCTCCAAACGAGCCATGAGTGTTGTCAATGCCGGCCGCCAACCATGCCCCTTTTGCGGAGGCCCCATAGATACTCGCGGACATTTATGCCCTCGAGCCAATGGTTACCGACGATGAATGAAATCATTGAGCATTTGGAAAATGGAACTCTTGAAGTTTCTGGACGCTTAGTCGATGCATCTAATGCCACTCTGTATGCATCTTGTTCCTATAAAGGAAATTCGATTCCGGTTATCTATAAACCTATTGCAGGCGAGAGGCCTCTGTGGGATTTTCCAGATGGCAATCTAGCTCAACGCGAATATGCGGCATTTCGCGTGAGCGAACTCGGAGAGTTTCATCTTGTACCGCCGACGGTTCTACGGGACGGTCCCTTTGGAGACGGAATGGTTCAACAATGGATCGATATTGATGACGCCATCGATTTGGCACAATTCTATCGAACGGATGATTCGAGACTTCGATCAATGGCTCTATTCGATGCCGTTATCAACAATACAGATAGAAAAATTGGCCATCTGCTCCCGCATAAGGATGGCAGGCTCATGGGATGCGATCATGGAGTTACTTTCCATGAGGATGACAAGTTGCGAACCGTACTTTGGCAATGGGCAGGCAAAACTTTTTCCGAAAACGAAGTACTTACTCTGCGGAAGCTACAAAATCGGGTCAAAGAAAATCAAGAATCCCTTATTTCATTGATAACAATAAATGAATTCGATGCTTTAGTGGATCGAATTGAAAGATTAATTTCTGAATCTCAATTCCCGGTTCCAAGTGACGAGTGGCCAGCCGTGCCCTGGCCTCCATTTTGAGTTAGGGTCTTCATATGAATTCATGGCCAGATATCTACCAGCCTGAACTTTCGCAGCGTTTCTCTCTGCCTGCGCTCTCACTTACAAATACCGCTTCTAGGAGAGTTGAGCCTCTGCCCGTCAAGAGCCACTACCGCATGTACGTATGCGGAATTACTCCATACGATGCAACGCATCTTGGGCATGCCGCAACCTATTTAACATTTGATTTGATTCACCGGTATTTGCGTGCCACAGGAGCAACTGTTTCTTTTGTGCAAAATATTACTGATATCGATGATCCACTACTTGAGCGTGCTGCGCGCGATGGAGTTGATTGGCGAGAGCTAGCCCAGTCCCAGATTGATCTCTTTAGGGGCGATATGACTGATTTACATGTACTTCCTCCACAACATTACATTGGAGTTGTAGAGGCAATGCCTTTGGTAGTCGATGCAGTCAATGCATTGGTTAAAGCTGATTCAACATATCGCGTTGAAAATGATCTCTATTTCCGAGTTCGAACTGACACAGAATTTGGAACGCGTTCGCACTATTCATCGGATGAAATGCTCGAGATTTTCTCCCAACGAGGCGGAGATCCTTCACGACCCGGAAAAGAAGATCCGCTTGATGCACTTATATGGCTCTCGCAGAGAGAGAAC
>WLME01000074.1 GCA_009700365.1 Actinomycetota bacterium
GAAATAGAGTGATAACTTCCCCAACTTCCGTGGACATAGGTAAGTCGACCGAACGCAAACTTATGCTTAATTGCTGATGATTCATGGTGTTCGAATCCTCTGTAAGTGCGCTACGTTGCAGAAGTTCACCTGCATTCATGGCTCTGAGAGTGACTGAACCGACAGGATTTTCTCTCTCTGCGATATAGCGGGCGGCAGAATTCCCAAGCGAAAGAGAATCAATTCCTAGATCATTTTCCTCAAGCTGAGTTCCGGCAGCGATAGAGCGAGTCAATACCCAGTATTTTTCAGAGTGGTTAGCAGCAAGTGACATCGCATACGAGGCGATAAGCGCTGCAACACAGAGCGCGATCGAAATGACGAGTCTTGATGATGAATTCTTTTTTGATGGCATGAGAGGCAGGCTAAATAGATACGAAGAAGTGATTATTCCTTTCTCCACAGTAGAACTTAAGTGCTAATCCCTTTACTTCTTTTGGATGGTCTATCCCGTACATGGAATCTGCATTATCTGCACATGACTACCGAAATAAGTAAGGCTGAATTTAAGACATCACGTCCATGGTTGGAATTGACTTCCAGTACTGAAGATCCTGCTCTGTGGTCACACCCAGTGCTTGATCTATTTGCCCCACCGGCTGCCCAACAATTTGAGCAGAAGGCAATGCTCTATTTGGTGCCATCAACTTTTGGTGAGGATCTCGAACCAGATGAAATTCCAATTCCAACATCGGCATCAGAACTCCCAGATATTCGAACTTGGACGATGAAATTCATTGTCAGCGTCGTTGAGGTATGGGCTGGTAGGAGGCATCCCGCGCAGTTAATTCGTTGGTGCCACCGCGTCATCTATATGGAGCTCTTGAGAAAATCAGGCAGCCAAAAAGAGATCGGAAAGATTAAAAGCATCCATCAGAGCGAACCCCTAGATGGAATCTGCGAGAGCACGGTCCTAGTCAGATTTGGCGAACGTTATCGGGCAGTAGTAATTCGATTCGAAGGAGTGGATGGGCGTTGGTTATGCACGGCGCTTTCGTTAATTTAAGAGACTGAAACTACGCCGCTCCGTGGCAACGCTTGAATTTCTTGCCAGACCCACAAGGGCATGGGCTATTGCGTGAAACGTTTCCGCTTGACGCGATACCGTTTTCATCAGCTGCTGTGTACTTCAATTGCTGATTTTGAGTTGGTTTATCGTCAACGCCACGAGCTTTGACCTCTGATCCATCACCTTCGACTGTGACTTCAACATTAAATACCAAGTTTGCAAGTTCTTCCTTAATTGCATCCATCATGGCTGCAAAGAGTTCGTAGCCTTCACGCTGATATTCAACAAGTGGATCTCGCTGAGCCATCGCTCGAAGACCGATACCTTCTTGCAAATAATCCATCTCATAGAGATGCTCGCGCCATTTGCGAGCGAGAACTGAGAGAAGAACTTTACGTTCGAGTTCGCGCAAAACTTCGGCACCAAGTTCTTGCTCGCGTGCTTTATAGGCCTTCGCAGCATCTTCAAGAATCTTAGACTCAAGGAAATCGACATCTAAAGCTGCAGCTGAACCAACTTCAGCGATGAGCTCTTCTGCAGTAAATGAGATTGGGTAAATTAATTTCAGAGCAGTCCAGAGTTGAGCAAGGTCCCAATCTTCGCCAAAGCCTTGTTGGGCTGCGGCATGTACATAGGCAGAAAGAGTGTCAGCCACAAAGTCATTTACCTGAACACCTATATCTTTTCCTTCTAAGACCAAGCGGCGCTCACCATAAATAACTTCGCGTTGGCGGTTCATAACATCGTCGTACTTCAGAACATTTTTGCGAATTTCGAAATTCTGAGCCTCTACTTGGGTCTGCGCGGATCGAATTGCGTTGGAGACCATCTTTGATTCGATGGGTTCATCTTCAGGTAGTCCTGCCGCAGAAAGAACGCGTTCAACAATTCCTGAGTTAAAGCGACGCATCAAATCATCTTGAAGCGAGAGGTAGAAACGTGATTCTCCTGGATCTCCTTGTCGACCTGATCGACCTCGGAGCTGGTTATCAATGCGTCGAGATTCGTGGCGTTCAGTTCCGAGAACGTAGAGACCGCCCAAACCGACGACTTCTTCATGCTCCTTTGCAATCGCCTCTTTCTGTTTAGCAATTTCTGAAGGCCATGCAGATTCATACTCAGCGGCATTATCAACGGGAGAAAGTCCTCGGCGTTGGAGTTCGAAATCAGCCATGAACTCTGGGTTTCCACCAAGCATGATGTCAGTGCCTCGACCTGCCATATTGGTTGCAACGGTGACTGCGCCTTTGACTCCTGCGCGTGCCACGATTGCAGCTTCGCGTTGGTGATGTTTAGCGTTGAGAACTTCGTGTGGGACTCCAGCTTTCTTAAGGAAAGAGGAGAGTTCTTCGGATTTTTCAACGCTCACGGTGCCGACTAAGACTGGTTGACCTTTGCGATGGCGCTCGACAATATCGCGTGTGACGGCAGTGAATTTTCCAGATTCGGTTTTATACACTAAATCTGGTTGATCGATTCGCTGCATATCGCGATTTGTTGGAATTAGTACAACGCCAAGTTTATAAATTTGATGGAATTCAGAAGCCTCAGTCATTGCCGTACCGGTCATGCCTGAGATCGTTTCATACAGTCGGAAATAATTCTGGAGAGTAATTGTTGCCAAGGTTTGATTCTCATCTTTAATTTCGATTCGCTCTTTAGCTTCAAGCGCTTGGTGCAAGCCATCGCTATAACGGCGTCCTGCAAGCATTCGACCAGTGTGCTCATCGACAATCAGTAGTTCGCCATTCATGACAACATAATCTTTATCGCGCTTAAAAAGCTCTTTAGCGCGAACAGAGTTGTTCAGGTAGCCGATTAAAGTGGTATTTGCTGCCTCGTAAAGGTTTTCAATCTTTAATAGCTCTTCTACCTTCGTGACTCCTTCTTCAAGGATTCCGATGGTCTTTTTCTTTTCGTCTACTTCGTAATGAAGATCGCGCTGCAATTTTGCCGAGATATTTGCAAACTCTACGTACCACTTCGTAGCTTTATCTGCAGGACCGCTGATGATTAATGGGGTACGAGCCTCATCAATAAGAATTGAGTCCACTTCGTCAACAACTGCGAAGAAATGGTCACGCTGAACACAGTCTTCAATAGACCAAGCCATATTGTCGCGAAGATAGTCGAATCCAAATTCATTATTTGTTCCGTAAGTAATGTCAGACATATACGCATCGTGACGCTCGGCAGGAGTCATGCTGTTAAGAATTACCCCAACAGAGAGACCTAAGAATCTATGAATACGGCCCATCCATTCGCTATCGCGCTCAGCGAGATAGTCGTTGACGGTGACTACATGCACTCCGCGTCCTGCAAGCGCATTCAGATACGAAGGCAAGGTTGCAACAAGAGTTTTTCCTTCACCGGTTCGCATTTCGGCAATATTTCCTTTATGGAGGGCGGCTCCACCCATGATTTGAACATCGTAATGACGTTGTCCAAGTGTGCGCTTTGCAGCTTCTCGAACCGTTGCAAATGCTTCAGGTAAAAGGTCATCAAGAGTTTCGCCTTTAGCCAGACGACCTTTGAATTCTTCAGTTTTGCCGCGCAGTTGGTCGTCAGAGAGTGCGGATATGGAGCTTTCGAAACCGTTGACTGTGTCGACGATCTTGCTCAGTTCGCGAAGGATTTTTCCCTCGCCAGCGCGCATGATTCGATCGAGAATTGAAGCCATCGGTCTACCTTCCAGTCTGATTAACCCCCTTATCGTAGGGGTTCGGCGACACAAGCAGTAACGGCAGCGGCCACCTCTATCCCACAAGCACGCAAGGCCCGAGCGGCTTCTGCCAGAGTCGCCCCAGTTGTGACGAGGTCGTCAATCAAAATAGCCCTCCCTCTCAGATATTTTGAAGCGTGTAATGCGCCATGCAGATTGATTCTTCTCGCATGTGCATCCAAGGTTGACTGATCCTTTACTTTCCGCACATGACTCAGAATTTCAAATGACGAAATCTTAAATTCGGTGGCTAATCCTGCTGATAAGTCGTAGATGAATTGCCTCCCTCGAGCACGGGCGACGCTTTTGCGCGAAGGGATTGGAATTAAAAATCCAAGACCTTGTTCTTTCATGCAGATGGCAAGCGAATGGCTGAGCGCATCTGAAATCAAATTCTCAGCTCTAAGAATTCCATTCTCCTTTGCAGCAAGAATTATTTTGCCTGCCAATGGCGAATATGAAATTGCCGAATAGATTGGGAAATGAGGGGCACTAGTAGACCAAGTTCGGTAGATATGTGGATGCCAATTTTTTCTACATGATGAGCAAATATCTAAACCAAGTGCAGAACATCCCAAGCAACGAACTGGGAAAACAAGTTCTTGAAGCGCGCGCAAACTTTTCACCCGCGAATACTGCCTCAGCAGAGAAAATTACTTAGAGATAAAAACTTTCTTGGTGGAAATCTTTAGGAGCAGCCTTGATTGGTCGACCGGCAATAGCATCTCCAGCAATACGCGGAAGCGTCAGAACAAAGTGGGCACCTTGGCCTGGTCTTCCCCATGCATCAAGCTCGCCATTATGTAACCGCGCATCTTCGAGCGCGATGGATAGTCCAAGGCCTGTTCCACCACGCACGCGTGCACGTGAGGGATCTGCACGCCAGAAGCGGTCAAATACTCGAATCAGCGCGGATTCATCCAATCCAGATCCGAAATCACGTACTCCAATGCCAACTTCGGTATCTGTAGAAACGATAGTTACAACAATTTCCTGATCATCAGCGTGATCTAACGCGTTTGAAAGGAGATTGCGCATAATTCGCTCTACACGGCGAGCGTCTGCCTTGATACTTACTACCTCAGTCTCGCACTCAATCCTGATTCCTGCTTGAGTATCTACTTCGCCGAATTCAAAATCATTCACGCAGCGCCTTACAAGTGCGACAATATCAAAATCATTAGATTCTAGGACCGCAACCTCTGCATCAAATCGGCTTACTTCGAGAAGATCTTCCAATAGTCGTTCAAACCGCTCGATTTGAGCAGAAAGCAACTCAGAGCTGCGGGCTACAAGCGGTTCAAAAGAATTTCGCTGATTGTAAATCACTTCAGATGCCATTCGAAGAGTGGTGAGTGGAGTTCGAAGTTCGTGCGAAACATCGGAAACGAATCGTTGTTGAACTCTAGACAAATTCTCAAGACGACTAATTTGTTGCTCGATCGATTGAGCCATCTCGTTATAGGACCTTGCCAATGTAGCCATCTCGTCTTGAGACTTCACTTCCATGCGCTGGCTGAAATTTCCCTCAGTGAACTGGTTTGCGATACGCGCTGCTTCACGTACAGGACGTACAACTTGTCGCACAACTAGAAATGTAGTCAGACCAATAAGGAGAATAAGCGCAAATCCAGTAAGCACTAATGAGTTCTGAATTAGTTCGAGAGTTGCTTGCTGATTACCCAACGAGAAAACTATGTACATTTCATAGTTTCCACCTGAAGGGATATTTACTCGCTTGCCAACTATAAGAGAATCTTCTTTGATACCTGACTTAAGTTTAATCTTTGAAAAAGCATATTTTACTTCACCGCTCGAAGAAACTTGTTTTCTCAGTGATTGAGGAACCGATAGAGGAACTATGAGAGCCGATGACATCTCGTATGAAACTCGCGAAATTGAAGTTGTCGGAGGACGTAAGAAAACTACCTCACGCCGTGCTTCTTTGACGATTTGAGTAGTGGAGTTGACAATAATATCTGCAAGAATTTTCTTACGTTCTTCTACAGTTGAATTTCTCGAAATAACTAACTTATATTCAGCATC
>WLME01000075.1 GCA_009700365.1 Actinomycetota bacterium
AATCGTCGCGCAAACACACTTTCATATCCAGATACAAAGCGAGTTGCAATCGCACGTGCACTAGTAAGTGAACCTAAAGTTTTAATGCTAGACGAACCCGCTGGTGGGCTGGGTCCGCAAGATATCGAGTGGATGAATAGCCTTATTCGAAATCTCACAGCTCAAATGTCGGTGCTTATCGTCGAGCACCATATGGATGTCGTGATGTCTGTCTGTGACCGTCTCTATGTCCTAAATTTTGGTGAAGTTATTTCTAGCGGTTCAGCTGACGTAGTCCGCCGCGATCCCGCAGTAATAGCTGCCTATCTCGGAACGGGGGCATAAGTTGAGCCTCGTTGTTAAAGATTTAGTAGTCGATCATGGAGCAATTCGAGCCATTGATGAAGTCTCATTTACTGTTGAGGAAGGAAAGCTATCTGCAGTAATCGGTGCAAATGGTGCCGGAAAGTCAACGCTACTTCGCACACTCTCTGGCCTCAATACGGCAACCAACGGAAGTGCTTATTGGGGTGAACATAATCTCTTGCATGGCAAGCCCGAATCACATGTGCGCAAAGGTGTCTCACATGTATCTGAAGGCAAATCTGTAGTCGCCGAACTGACTGTTGAAGAGAATCTTGATTTAGGGGCGCTCTGGCGCCGTAATAAAAAAGAATCGTCGCAGACCAAGCAACAAGTCGTTGAACTCTTCCCTCGACTTGGCGAAAGGTTGAACCAACGCGCCGATACTTTATCTGGAGGCGAACGACAGATGCTTGCAATTGGTCGCGCACTCATGTCGAAGCCAAAGTTATTGTTACTAGACGAACCATCACTTGGACTTGCACCACTTGTTATCGAGCAAATTTTCCAAACAATTCGTGGAATTGTTGATTCGATGAATCTCACGGTCGTGCTCGTCGAGCAGAATGCAATGGGAGCTTTAAAGATTGCTGATACAGCCGTTGTTCTCAATCTCGGACATGTTGCAACTTCCGGAAGCGCAACAGAACTCATCGCCGACCCAGCAGTGCGCGCTGCTTATTTGGGGTACTAAATGACTCAATTTATTAACATGCTATTGATTGGGATCGGCGCTGGTTCCATCTACGCGTTGATGGCAATTGCAATGGTGCTCGTCTGGCGTTCAACGCGAGTTATTAACTTCGCACAAGCAGGAATGGCTCTTCTATCTACCTATATTGGATTCGAGCTAGTTCAAAAGACAGGAAATTTTTGGATTGCGCTCCCGCTCGCCATGGTTCTTGGTGCGCTCTTTAGCGCCCTTGTTGAGATACTTTTAATCCGCACATTAATAAGACACAGCACATCTGGCCCTGTGGCCGGGATTGTGCCAATCATCGCCACATTGGGACTTCTTGGTTTTATTCGCGCAATGATTGGTTTCATTTGGGGAAATCAAGATGTCCAAATTCAACCGCCACTTTCAAAGATTGGGTTCAAAGTAGGCCAAGAGACTATTGCGCTCTCTCCAATGAATTTATTGGTCTTAATCACTGTTCTTGCAATGGTTCTCATCCTTGGATTTATCTTTCAGAAAACAAATTTGGGACTTTCACTCCGGGCATCTGCTTATTCACCGGAAATTGCGCAACTTGCTGGTGTGCGCGTTGGAGCCATTCGCACAATTGGTTGGTCAATTGCTGGAGCTGCTGGAGCTGCGGCGGGATTACTTCAAACGGTAAATGGAACCGGAACAGTGTCACCAGATTCACTTGAATTCAGTCTTCTACTTACCTTTGGATTTATCGCCGCAGTAATTGGAGGACTTGAGTCACTACCCGGCGCAGTCCTTGGTGCAGTTGTTCTGGGATTGGTACTTGCATTTGTTCAGATCTATATCAGTGGAACCTTGGTCTTTATCGTTGCATTTGCACTACTACTGCTCGTGCTATTAATTCGTCCACAAGGATTTATTGGAACAAAGGCGGGTCGACGTGCTTAAGAAACATCCGCTGACCGCCTTCATTCTCTTTGGATTATTGCTTTTCTTATTGAGTAATCGCGTTGATGAACTCCGAGTTTTTCAAGGTGCAACAGTTGCAATCTACGTAATAGCGATAGCTTCAATTATTTTGCTTACTGGATATTCAGGACAAGTTTCTTTGGGACATGGTGCACTCCTTGCTATTGGTGGTTATGCGGCTGCACTTTCGCGAAACCATTGGGGCGCGCCTGTGTGGTTAGCCTTTTGCATTGCAGTTCTTGCAGCAGCAATGGGTGGTTATCTTCTTGGATTAGCTGCTGCACGATTGAGCGGCCCGTACTTAGCCGGAACAACACTTGCACTTGCAATCGGACTTCCGTCAATCGCAAATCAGTTCTCAATCTTTGGTGGAGAGCAAGGACTGCTCTTTGATATTGGCGCCCCTCCCGCATCTCTTGGCGCGGATTTCACCCAGTACAAGTGGTACTTCTGGATTGCAGCCCTTGCTGCCCTCATCATTATTTATTGGTTACGAAATGTTATGAACTCGCGTTACGGAAGAAACTGGAAAGCAGTGCGAGGCAACGATGTCGCAGCAGAGCTTGCCGGGATCAACGTTGGGCGCAATAAAGTCCTCGCTTTTACGATTAGTGCGGGCATCGCAGGCCTTGCCGGGGCGCTTTTAGCCATGACAATAAGCACGGTTTCACCTGGGGCATTCCCGCTCGCGCTCTCATTTTCTCTTGCGACAGGCGCAGTGCTATCTGGCGTAACTACCCTCGGAGGGGTAATGATTGGGGCAGTGACATTGGTAGCAATACCTGAAATCGTCGATTCGGTGGTAAGCCGATACGAGACTTCAGAGACTGTAGCCAATAACTTGCCCGGTCTCTTGGTTAGTACGTTACTGATTTTGACAGTGCTGTTTGTTCCAAATGGCCCAGTCGAACAAATGCGTGCGCGTCATGAAAGGCGAGCAAAGCGTTAGAACCATCCTCTAGGGAAATACCTAGAGGCCCTCGATGGAAGGAATGACATGACCCGAACAAATCGTCGGAAGTTAGCTCTAACTTCTGCGGTGCTAGCAGTTGCAGCAATGACAGCTAGCTCGTTACCTGCACAAGCAGCATCTGATCCAGGTGTGACCTCATCTTCAATTAAGTTGGGTATCACAGTCCCAATGACTGGTATCGCATCCCCTGGTTACAACAAGATTCCAGGCGCTATGAAGGCGTACTTCGATTACGTCAATTCAAATGGTGGAGTAAATGGTCGCCAAATTAAATTGGTTATTAAAGACGATCAGTACATCCCAACGACTGCTGTAGCAAAGGCAAACGAACTTATTTTGAAAGATAAAGTTTTTGCTCTTGTTGGAACCCTTGGAACTGCAAGCACCAAGGCAATTTCTGCGTCCACTCAGCTAGCTAAGCGCGGGATTCCTTCACTCTTCGTAAATACAGGATTCAGTGGATTTGCCGACAAGAAGGCATATCCAACTACGTTCTCAATTCTTCCTTCCTATCAGATGGAAGCGAAAATCATGGGTAAGTTCTTGAAAGATAAGTATGCGGATAAGAAGCTCGCACTCATCTATCAGGACGATGACTTTGGTCGCGATGCGCTCGCTGGATTCAAGCAAGCCGGCATCACATTCGGTACATATATTCCATACGCATCAGGATCGCAGGCACTTCCTGCAACAGGTGCTGGCTGGATCTCAAAGCTCAAGGCCTCAGGTGCTGAAGTAACTGTGCTCTTCGGAGTCTCTTCTGCTTCAACTGCAGCTCTTGCAAACGCCTACGCAGCTGGATTTAAGACTCAGTGGGTCCTTGGATCAGTTGGTGGCGATGCAACAACAATTGCAGCCTCTAATAAGGCCTATGTCCCACTTCTTTATGGCGCAAAGGGCTTCTCATTCGCTCCTGCACCAAGTGATTCAACAGATGAATACATCGCCTTGTTCCAGAAGATTTATTCAGTTGCTCAGCCAACACAAACCTTCGATAATAACGTTGTCGCTGGTATGTCTAACGCATTCCTTGCAGTGCAGGCTTTGCAGGCAACTGGATCAAACCTCACTCGTGCAGGTCTGATCAAAACCGTTGAGACTAAGGGCGCATCATTTGCGAATCCATTCCTTACTCCACTCGGGTATTCAGCAACATCTCACGTAGGTGCGACTGGTTACTGGATTGGTACCTACGACCCAACAGGTGCACTTAAGCCAGATGGCGGTAAGTACACCGTGTACACCACAGACTCAGGCAATGGACCGGTTGTTGAATCTTCATACAAGCGTCCTGCAATGCCTGCGAAGGGATTACCAAACTAATGAAAATCTCATTGAATATGTCACTGAAAAAATCACGCATACTCACAACAGTTGCATCTACTGCACTTGTTGCCACAGCAGTCGTAGGCATTCCATCAATTGCCCAGGCAGCTGACCCACAATGTGCAACAGTTAAATATGTAACTCAATGCGCCGGAGCTGGCGAATCAGGAGCTCCATACTTAATGGTTGCTGCAGCCAACTTCAACGGAACAGTATTTATCTGGTCCCACGGAATTCGCCCAGCAATTGATATTCCTGCAGCTCTAGCTCCAGTAGGCCCTTACACAGTCACAAACGCGGCTGAACCAGGACCCGGAGCATCTGAAGGTGACATGACGGTAATCAATGCACTTGTAGCAGCCGGTTATGGTGTTGCAGGTTCTGGTTTCTCTCGTCAGAGCGTAAACGCACCACAGGCGCTCGCCGATAACGTCGAGCTCATTGCTACATTTAAGAAGAAGTTCCCAACTACAACCAAGGTAATCGCTTGGGGTAAATCACTTGGTGCACTTCACTCGCAGAAACTTGCTGAAACAAATCCAAATCTTGTAGATGGACTTGTTCTTGCATGCCCTGCTGCTAATCCAAATGATGCACTCGTTACCTACTTTGGTGACGCACTCTACGGATTTAAGGCTTTCTTTGATCCAAGCATCAAGGTAGGTGGCTACTCAACAGATCCTGCTACTCGTCAAGGTGAACAACTAGCCAATATTGGCAAGGTACTCACTGTGCTCGGTAAGTTGTCAGCAGGACTCTCATCTGGTGCATGGCCAGATACAGCAAGTCCTGCAGGTAAGGCTCTTGAAGCAGCAAAGGTCCCTTCGCGTTCGGCTCTTCTTGCAGTCGGCTTAATGGCAGGAATACCTACGCGAAGCAAGCATGTTGATGGAACTTCAGGACCTGCGGGTGCTGAAGAACTTTATCCATTAGCAATTGCTCCAGCTGTTGCAATTCTTGAAAATATGGGAACAGTCGGTGTCGCAGGAAGTTTGCTCATCGCAGATGGCGAACTTCTCACCGGCGGAAAAGTCTTTGATAATTCAAAGACTGACTATGCAGCTCGAATTGCATCAGATCGCGATCTATTCTCATTTGCGCTCAGCGGAAACTCTGCTGTAGATGCAATCATCGGCTCACTTGCAGCAACTCCACGTGAAACTGCAGATGCTGCTGCCGTAGCCAAGATTCCTTCATTGATTGGTCTCAAGGGAACAATCTCGAAGCCAACAGTGATTATCGCTGCTGAATCTGATGAATACACACCTGCATCAATTGCACAGTGGTATGTCGATGGTTACGGTGATCAATTTGCTGCAGCTAAGGCTGCTGCAATTGAAGCTGCTAAGAGTTCAAGAGATTACAAAGCACCAGTGAATAAGTTGGTCATGCTTTGGGCAAAGACTGCGCCTAAGTACTCCAAGTTCACAGCTGCAGGTTCTCCTAATCTCAGCGCAGCAGTTGGAGCTGGTACAGGCCACTGCTACTACACCGCTGCTCAATACCTCGCTGCTGCCAAAATGGTTGCCGGCGCAGTGAG
>WLME01000076.1 GCA_009700365.1 Actinomycetota bacterium
ATCTTGGCTAACCGCGTAGTTCTTGAAGCGCTGAGCGCTATTGCTAAACGTCGTAATGGCAGTGCATATAACCCAACGCAGAACCTATTAGATCGTTAGAGCGTATCCAAGATCATCTGGACATCATCCATCGATGTCCATGGGTTTACGAATGCAAAGCGCAGAATAGATTCGCCATCATGTTTTGATGGTGGAATAAAGCCAATCTGCTTCTCTAATAATGCATCAGACCATTGCTGATACTGGGCAGGAGTCCAACCTTTGCGAGTGAATGCAACGATGGAAAGTTCAGGCTCTCGCACTAACTCGAGATTTGGGTGAGCAACGATTCGCTTTGCTGACTCCTTTGCAAGGCGAATTCCTTCTTCTACGGCCGCTGAATATGCATCGGTGCCATGTGCGGCCAGTGAAAACCAGAACGGTAACCCTCGCACGCGGCGAGTTAAGTGGATTGCATAATCAGAAGGCGACCATGAATCATCGTGAAGAGTTTCAAGATAGCTTGCATGTTGAGTATGCGTCTCTTTCGCCAGTGCTGGATTGCGATAGACAAGTGCACAGGCATCGAAAGGCGCAAAGAGCCATTTGTGTGGATCGACAATAAATGAATCGGCATCTTCGACGCCTTTGTAGAGATGGCGAACAGAAGGTGCGCAGAGACCAGCAAGTCCGTAGGCGCCATCGACGTGGAACCAGATTTTGCGCTCTTTCGCAGTTGTTGCAAGTGAAGCAAGATCGTCGACGATTCCAAGGTTTGTACTACCTGCTGTTCCCACAATCGCAAAGACGCGTTTATTTGTGGTGGCGTGTAGCTCATCAATTGCTTTCGCAACGTGTGCGCCATCAAGTCTTAGCTCGTCGTTAGTTTCAATTTTAAACACATCAACATCCATCACATGAGCTGCAGATGTAATGGATGAATGTGATTCGGCGCTGCAGGCAATTACCCAGCGCTGTGTATCAGGATGGGTTTTACGCGCCTGATCGCGTGCAACTACAAGTGCGGAGAGATTTCCCATCGTTCCGCCTTGAACAAAGACGCCGCCTGCAGTGGATGGAAGTCCTGCAATATCAATCAGCCACTTAATTGCTTGGTTCTCGGCAAATACAGCTCCGGCACCTTCTTGCCATGAACCGCCATAAAGGGAGGATGCACCAACAACGAGATCAAAAAGGTTGGAGTATTCGCTGGGCGCCGAAGGAATAAATGCCAAATTTCGAGGGTGATCAGTTGAGATGCATGCAAGGGCTAGGGTCTCAGTAAAAATATCGAGAGTCTTCTTGCCGCCTAATCCTTTCGAGGTAATTGTGTTACCTAACTCTGAATATAAATCCGCTTCAGAACGAGGGCCATCCAGTGGCGGGTTAGATTTCAATCGCTCAAGGCTGTATTCCATGACTGCCTTAGCGAGTTCTTCTACCTCTTTGGTGAATTCATGCACGAGGCGAGTGTGTCATATCGAGGCTCTTACGGCGATGCTTCCCAATATTGCGACACTTTCTACTTAAAATTTACAAATAATCAACGGAGGAAAAAATGGAAAAGATTGAGCACTTGCTCGAAAAGATAATTTTTGCAGGACGATGGCTCTTAGCGCCACTGTACTTGGGCTTACTCGCTGCGCTTCTGCCAATTCTCTACCGATTCTTTCACTCCTTCTGGCACATGATTTCTCATATGACCTCACTTTCAGCTGGAGAAATTACACTTGAAGTTCTTGAACTCTTGGATACGGTTTTGCTTGGGAATCTAATTATCATCGTTCTCTTTGCAGGGTATGAGAACTTTGTCTCTAAAATTGTCGTTGCAGAAGGAGCAAAGGATCGACCACACTGGATGGGCCATGTTGATTACAGTGGCTTAAAAATCAAGCTCATTGGTTCGCTAGTCGCAATCTCAGTGATTGAACTTCTAAAAGACTTTATGCAAGAAGGCACCTTCGATGCAAAGCGCGAAGGGTGGCGCATAGGAATTCATATGACATTTGTGATTTCAGGTGTCTTATTCGCACTCATGGATACGATGGCTGATCGTCACAAATCTGAACGGTAAATTCTTACAGCAATCCAAATTCTGACGCTTTCGCTACCAATTCTTCTCTAGCGTTGGGGTGCACAGCGTGAGTAATTAAATTGAGCGCTTGCTCAGATTGTGTACGCCCAAAACATGCTGCTGCTCCTTGTTCGGTTACTACAAAGGAGTGCTGGAAGCTCGTTGTATTTTCGGTCAGTCGGGGAACAATTGTTGAAACCTGAGCCTTTGGATGCCATGAAGGAAGTGCCATAAAAGATCTTCCACCGCGGCTATGAAGTGAGCCAACAATGAAATCAGTCGAGCCACCAAAGCCTGAATAAATCTGGCCGCGTACATGTGAAGCATTAGCTTGATCAAATAGGTCAATCTGAAGTGCTGCGTTAATTGATTGCATCTTGGCTTGCTTAGCAATATTGGTGGGATTATTTGTTCGTTCGGTGCGCAACATCTGAACGCGACGATTGAGATTGAGCCATTGGTAGAGCTCTTGTGAGCCAAATACAAATGAGGCTGTCAACAAAATATCTGGATCAAGTACGCCCATCTTGAATAAATCAAAGACACCGTCTGAAAACATCTCTGTCCAGATTCGCAAGCCAGTGCGATCTTTGAGTGAAGAGAGAACCGAGTCAGGAATTGCACCAATTCCAAGTTGCAAGGTCGAATGATCTTCGATGAGAGCTGCAATCCGCTGACCAATTTCCAGAGATTCAGAAGCAAAAGTTGTCTCTGGTTTTTCAAGGAGTGGCTCATCTACCTCAACTAGATAATCAATTTCTGATTCATAAATTTGCGCATCGCCATATGTATAGGGCATCTGCTTATTCGCCTGAGCAATGACTACTCCCCCATGAGCGCGAGCAGTCTCGATTGCAGCAGGGAGAATATTGACCTCAGTACCCAGCGAAACTGTGTCGTGGCGTCGCTCGGATGTATGAATAAAGACAGCATCAGGGCGGGCATAGTCGCGGATCACTACGGGTAAAAGGGAGAGTCTCGAAGGAATGTACTGCAAACGTGGATGACGTCGCATTCCATGTCCTACAAAGGCAGTCTCGTAGGTGATTCCTTCGCGATCTGGAATTCCGTTCTGTGCATTGAGCATATGGAGACGAAATTCTGAAATATTTTCATCGGCTGCCTTGAGCAATGTGTTTGGTGTGGCGAAATTTCCTGATGCGATGATTCTTGGATTATCAGGAAGGTTAGCTAATACTGATTTCAATTGATCAGTATTAATAATGCGCATGAAGTAAATCTACCAAGGGAAAAACCCGCCCACTTACAAGTGGGCGGGTTTTTCTAAGTGCTACCCCTTTATCCGTGGATAGTTGCAACCTCGTTAATTGCAGCGGGCTTCTTTGATGACAAATAAGCCAGAGCAATAAGACCGAGAACCATCCATGTGCCCATTGCATAAGCACCGTAAGTAAGTGGTGATGCAAGTTTGACGATGAAGCTCAATCCTGGCATTCCAGTAATACCTGCTGCATTGAAGAAGCCAGGGATTAAGAATAGGAAGCCAACGATTGGTACGAGGATGTGAATAATTGGATGGCGCTCTTCTTTGCGATGCTTTGTGAAGTAACCAATGCATGCAAGATTTGCAACCATGTAGACAGGAACAACGGCAACCACAAGTCCAGTTGCAATGATTCCGAAGGCCATCTGAGGTGTGTACTTAGCACCAAGGCCGAGAGCCAGGATAAGACCTACAACAAGCTGCACAATCACAGCGTTGCGTGGAGTCTTATGCTTTGGATCAATTGCAGCCAGAGCCTTTGGAAATACTCCAGCGCGGCCAAATGCGAAGGCAGTACGTGTAAATACGTTTGCTCCAGCATTTGCGTTTGCAATTGTTGAGTTAATGATTGCGAAGAGAACCATGATCCAGAAAATGGTTCCGAGACCCTTTGCTAGACCATCCCATGGAGCTCCGTTGTTGTAGCCAGCAAAATCCTTGAACTTATCTGGGCCGAAGGAAACAACAGCTGCATACGTTGTGAATGCGTAGAGAGCGCCGATTGAAAGCGTTGCATACATAACAGCTTTTGGAATGTTCTTGCGTGGGTTCTCTGTCTCTTCAGCCAATGGTGCAGCCGCTTCGAAACCTGAGAATGCAAGAAGACAGAAGACTGAACCAGCGATAACGCCTGACCAGCCTTGGAATCCTTCTGCATTTGCATAATGTGGCGAGAAGACTGCGAGGTCATTATTTCCGCCAGCTTTGATAACAAGAATGATTCCAACAATAAGGAATACGCCAATTTCGATTGCACCGAGAATGACGCCGGTACGGGCAGATGAGCGGACGCCCTTATAAACAATTCCGCCAACCAAGAGTGTTCCTGCAACGGTGAAGATCCACCAGTTTCCAGTTGAGAATGAAGATTGCTCAGCATTCCATTCACCGGCAACTGTGTAACCGAGTTGCAACATAACAAGAGGAACGATCAAGATTTCAACTGCTGCATAAGCCCAACCAACGAGGAAGCCGACCCAAGGACGCAATCCGACTGCGCTATAGGTAGCAACTGATCCTGCTGAAGGAATATGAGCAGCAAGTTGTCCAATGCTTGAAGCTGTGAAAAAGATTCCGAAGAATGCAAAGATCACAGCAAGCGGGAGTGCTCCGCCTGCAAGAGGTGATCCAAAGGGAATCGAGGCAGCGATAGCTGCGCCTGGTGCCATGGAACAGATTGATTGGAATACGACTTCGCGTAATCCAACGGCATTGCGTTCTAGTTGAGCCACAGATTTTCTCCTTGTAGTTCGAAAGTGGAGGATCCACTCTTTCCGACCTACAAATTGTCTCGCCCGCAATATGTTACCCGCAGGTAATTCGAGAAAAAATTTACATATTTTTAAATGGGTGAGGTGCGCGTGAAATCTTTGGAACACGCATCTTTGCAACTGCGAATCCATCAGGAAGTGGGTGACAGTTTTGTGCAATTCCTAAATCGCCGGCGACAGATAAGAAGATAAATGCATCTTCTATGGTAAATCCCCACTCATCGACGAGAAGCTTGGCTGCCTCATCGCATGCAATCTTGAGAGCATCTTGAATATTGCTAGCCGTGCCATGAGTAACCCAAGAATCTTTAAGCTCAGTGATTGGCCAACCGCCAGCATTGCCCTTTATGAGATCGACTTTAATGATTCCTTTTCCGCCAATTTCAACACCGGTTCCGGATATTTCTCCATCACCCATTGATGCATGCATATCACCAATTGCCAACATTCCACCTGGTTGGAAAACAGGAAGGTGAACTGTTGCACCGATTCCATTGAGATGATCATCCATATTGCCGCCATGACGATCAGCGAAGAAGGTTCCAATTTCTCCAGATGCAGGAGCTACACCAATAACTCCGAACATTGGGCGAGTTGGAAATGTCACGCCATTAGATTCCATGGTGATGACGCCATCTTTAACATTGAAAATTCTTGTTTGTGGAGATTGCGCTTTATCAATCAGCTGTCCCCACTCGGGAATCACCATTCCAGCGCCCTTAGGTCCTGGTTGGATATCGATCAAAGTAACGGAAAGTGAATCACCTGGTTCGGCGCCTAA